>JBHLQA010000099.1:0-9450 GCA_048885285.1 Candidatus Odinarchaeota archaeon | reverse complement strand
TAAAACAATTAAATTGTTCAATTTAATATTTTATTTTTAAACAAAAAATGAGTATTTAAGTTGAACTATTAAATTTTTTTAAAAAACTAAAGGATAAGAATATTATCCTTGCTAATATAAAAAATAATATAACAAAAAAATGAGAAAAAAAGAAGATGGGCGTAATACTAAAACTCGCATTACGTAATATGAAACGGCGCAAAGTTCGATATATTTTAACAACAATTACACTTGTTATCAGTGTAGCATTATTTGGAGGTGTTCTTATTGTCTCAGATTCATTTCATGAGATGATGTTAGATACTTTTGATGAGCAATTAGGTACTGCTGATATCTTAATCAGAACTGTTAATGGTACTGATAGTTGGTTTGATCCTGATGATATTGATCTTGAAATCAGAAATATAGATCATGTTGAATCAGTAGCTTATAGGATTTCAGGTTTTGATATCTTTGTTAGTGCGATTGATAATGGAACTCAAGCTGATAATGGTATATCTACTGGAATTTATGGTATTAATCCTCAAAATAGAGATGAACAAAAATTGGGTGGAGCACCATATATTATAGATGCTCTCAATAGCGGTGAAACCATCGAAGAGCTTCTTGATTACACTCATAAAGTCACTGGAGATAGAGTAGTAGTTATTTCAGAGTCAATAAAAATTCAATTAGGTGGAAATTTTACTGTGAATCAAAGCATTTGGATCTATCCAAATGAAGGGGATGAACTGGGATATGATGACAAAAATACAGGGACATGGATTGAATACACTGTTGTAGCTATTATACGTGATATTAGTGAAGGTCGTGATTTCGATCCAGAAGGTGAATCAACAAGCTCAATGATGATGGGGATGGGGATGGGGCTAGGCCCTGGAATATTTGCCAATATTAATAATACACATGAACTTGTTGATGGTACAGAAAATCACACTGGTGAATATACATTGGGTGTGGTGGGTGTTGATAATATTTATAGAATTTCTTCTGTAGTAGAAAACATTCAAACTCAATTAAAAGATATCGATGATGAAAAAGATTGGGCTGTAAACGACTTGAAATCAGATACTATTGAACAGATTGACACTTCAATGAGTATCATTCGTACGATGTTTAGTTTATTTGGAATAATAGCATTGATCTTATCAATAATTTTAATGATGAATATATTTAACATAATTAAAAAAGAACAGGAATATGAAACAGGGATGTTTCAGGCAATTGGTGCCTCAAAATCTGAAACCTTTAAGATGTTCTTAACCCAAGGTATTGTTATGGGGATAATTGGAACCTCAATAGGGACTATATTTTCTTATTTGATATCTTATATAATAATGCAAGTTACCTTTCAAACTGCAACAGAGATTACAGCATATTTTGAAGGAGTTACACTTTCAAATTTTGAAGTTATCTTAAATCCAACAACTCTTATAATTACATTTATAACAGGCTTTATATCTTGTGTTATTGCTTCGCTCTATCCTAGCTGGAAAGCAAGTCGTAAACCAATCATAGAATGCTTAAATCCTATTGAAGAAAAGTCTAAAAGAGAGAAAAGACATTATCTGAAAAGAATTGTATTTCTTACTTTAGGAGGATTACTCATATACCTTGGTATTTTACTTATGGATTATGGTTCTGAATCTACATTTGAAGTTCAATCTAATATAGAAGCTCTTGGTGGGGGAAGTATGGTTACTGGAATGTTTGGTCCTATATTAATCTTATTTGGAATGATATGGATAATGGTACTCTGTATTAAACCACTTAATAGAATGTTTGCATTTTTCTTTTCTCCCTACCTTCAAAAAACAAGATTATTAACTGAAAAAAATATATTAAGGCATCGAAGAAGAACTGCATTAACTTTTACACTAATCACCTTAACAACAAGTTTTTTAATTGGGATAAGTGTTATGATGGATTCAATGAGATCGGGTATAGATACTACTATAAATGATTTTATGGGGGGTGACATTCGTGTTTTTACTTATGGGACTCCTAGAATTTTTGAAGATGGAATAATAAATCAATCTGGAGTCGATGATGTAATGGGAACAAATTATCAAAATGCACAGGTTCAAATAGAAGATGAGTTAGTTGGACATAGCTCGCTTGATGATGAATGGAATAAAACTATAACTATAAATATATTAGATACTTCGAAAGCTAGGCAACATCTGACTAAATCAATTATAGTTTCCCCCAAGAAAATGACTTTTGATGAGATGATAGATGAAATTAAAGAGGGTAATAATATTGTAATTGATGAACAATTTGCTAATGAATATAACGTTAAAGTCGGAGATATATTACCTATTAATTTCTCACTTAGTGTAGATTATGCTAATTTTTCAGCATTCATCGATAATGATGATTATAATGCAAATGAAGTTACTTTAACAGTAAATATGAGCGTTGTTGCTATTGTCAGAAGTATTCAAGGATTTGTGAGTTTAGATCTTTTTGGTATGAGTATGAGTGAAGGAAAGACTTATAATATGTATATCTCTTGGGATGTCTATGAAGAAATCGCATCAAAAAATCTTCCTGGAGGAGGAACTGACATGATTTTCAGGCAAGTACCTCAAACTGGTAGTCCCACGGATACATTTTTACCTAATTGGTTTAACTTTTCAACTGTTGAAAACATCTTGAATAGTATTAATGGAATTGATTACTATACCACGAGAATGGATTATTATACACAAACAACTATAGGTCTAAAAATGGATCTTATGACTTGGGTTGTGGGTATTCATACAAATTCAAGTGGAAAATTAAAATCTGATTCATATTTTGGAAATAATAGTCTTGTAGAACAAAAATCTAAATATGAAGAATTAACAATGGAAGACTTATTAAATACAAACGAGAATGTGTGCGTAGTCGATGAGACCTTTATTAAATATCATCCTTCAGCTACAATCGGAGAGAATATTAGTATTTATCCAACCGATTCCTCATCTCCACAACTATTTGAAATTATTGGAATAATAGAAGCCCCTACATTATATAACGCAGAGAGGTATCTTTGGTATGCTGGTTATGAAAGTGGATGTGATGTTGTTCAACCAGGAATCAATGGTTCGATTTATATAAATTATGAAAAAGCGAGAAATGTGATATATTCGAATAGGAAGGGATCGACTTATTCTTATGATAATGTAACTTCAGTTCTAGTTCACTGTGAAAATCCATATAATATAACGATGAGTAAGTATATACTTCAGCAAAGTCTATCATCTCCTTTAGTAGAGGGAGATTGGTCAATTGTGGATATTAAAGGCTTACAATTATATATACGGACTAATGTATATGATTGGTTTATTTGGATAGAGGATGGAATGTCAGATGAAACGGTCCTA
This sequence comes from Candidatus Odinarchaeota archaeon, assembly GCA_048885285.1. Taxonomy (GTDB): domain Archaea; phylum Asgardarchaeota; class Lokiarchaeia; order Sigyniarchaeales; family SOKP01; genus Loki-b32. The sequence goes on along the minus strand of JBHLQA010000099.1, from coordinate 6,079 downwards.
CAAGAGGTAGCCGAATATTTAAACGATAATGAGTTTCTTATAATATTTTCCTACACAAGATCGTTTATAAATTCCACATTCAACACTTTATTAAATTTAATCGTTTTCATAACCAATGGCTTATTATTCTTATGTATAATTATTGCAATGATAGGATTAACACTTCATAGTCTTCTAACAACAATGGCACGTAGGAGAGAAATCGGTATGCTTCGATCTATAGGATTAAGTAAAAAAGGTGTTATTCGTTCAATATCAGGAGAATCATTAATTCTAGCAATCTTAGGCTTATTTGGTGGAATTACTGCAGGTCTAACTCTTGGGTCATTGATGGTTGGTTCAATACCTGGAGGTGGATTTATTAATGTTACTTATACAGTTCCATGGTTAACATTAGTGATTTTAGTGTTAGTAGTATTAGTTACAGTAATTCTAAGTTCACGATATCCCGCAAAATGGGCCGCAAATTTGAATATAATAGATGCAGTAAGAACGAGGTAAATTAAAGAGAGGTGTTAAAAATATCAACTAAAAAGAAAAAAGTAAAAATGAATAAGGAACAAAGATCTACAGCAAAAGCAATCAATATTGATCCTAATATAGTTCTTGATGTACATGATCTTATTAAAACTTATACTATAGGAAATTCCGTTATTACAGCACTTAATAAAGTCAATCTAACAATCAGAAAAGGTGAATTTCTAGCAATTGTAGGACCTTCTGGATCTGGAAAAACAACTTTAATAAATTGTTTAGGAGCTCTCGATTTCCCTGACTCTGGTAAGATCATTTATAATGTTGATGCTAAAGGAATGGGTCTTGATATCACTGAAATGACAAATAAGCAACATAAAAAAATACGATTAAGAAAGATTGGATTAATATTCCAATTCTACAATCTTTTTCCTATCCTAACAGCTTATGAGAATGTTGAACTTCCAATGATTATTAACAAGAAAGATCCCAAATTGAGAGAAGAGAAGGTTAAAAGTCTTTTAAAAAGAATTGGTCTTGAAAAACGAATGGAACATTTACCTACACAGATGTCTGGTGGAGAACAACAGAGAGTTACAATAGCTAGAGCTCTGGTTAACGAACCTCTAATTATTCTAGCTGATGAACCTACCGGTGAATTAGATACTGAAACAACTACAAATATAATGAAAATCTTCCTTGACTTAAAGAATGCTGGTGAGTCAATTTTGATGGTAACGCATAATGTAAGGATAGCAGAAGTAGCAGATAGGATTATTACTCTTACTGATGGTCAATTTACAGGAGAAAAAGTTGGTGGAAAACAAATTGAGGATATTTACAAATGATAAAATAGAGGTTTAAAAAATGAGAAAAACAAAACAGAGTAAAGAGATGGTTTCATTAACTCAAGAAACAGGAGTTTATAAATTAAATCCAGATGCAATGATTCAAACATTTGATTTAACTAAAATATATAACATTACAGAAGATATTGAAGTAAGAGCATTAGATGGAGTAAGTATTACTATTAAAAAAGGTGAATTTGTATCTGTTATGGGTCCTTCTGGATCAGGAAAGACTACACTTTTAAATATGATTGGTGCTCTGGATAATCCTTCAAATGGTGCTGTATTCATTAATGGGACGAATGTAGCTCAAATGGAAGATGAACAACGTACAGAATTAAGACTTAAAGAAATAGGATTTATTTTTCAATTCTATAATTTAGTACCTGTTCTTTCTGCTTATGAAAATGTAGAACTTCCAATGGTATTCGCAGGTAGACCTAAAGAAAAAATAGAAAAAAATGTTAACAAATTTCTAGATCTTGTAGGATTAAGTGATAAAAAGGATCATCTACCTTCAGAACTTTCAGGGGGAGAACAGCAGAGAGTTGCAATTGCACGTGCATTATGTAATGAACCTTCTATTCTTATAGCTGATGAGCCAACAGGTGAACTTGATACTAAAATGGGTATGGAGATTGTTAATTTACTAAGAGAACTCAATAAAGAACTTAATCAATCTATCTTAATGGTCACTCATGATCCTATGATTGGTGCTCTAGCTGAAAGGATGCTAAAAATGAGAGATGGAAAAATAGTAGAGATTGTAAGTAAATAAATAAAGTAAATAAATTAAAAATTTTTTTTATATAATTTAAAAATAGCTTTAAAAATATCGACGAAATCTTTTAAATTGACGATAAACAAACTAATCACTATATAATATTTTATTTTTTTTTATTTTCTAGTTATATTTAAAATTTAATTGTAAACAAGTATTTTAAGTATTAGATTTTATATCATTTCATTTTTAAAGTGATTTAAAATGCAGGAAAAAATTATCAAGGATAGTATATTAGAAGAGATGACTTTAGAAAATGTCTTCAAATTATTTAATAGCAATATTTATCCAATGCTAAAAGATGAAGATATTCAATTTTGCGAAGAGTTAGAGAATTTTTGTTTAGAACTTCATCCAAAAATTGATAAAAGTCAAGATGTTTATAGTTTGATGCCAGAACTCGGTAAGTATGGATATATGCAACGTATACATCAATACAAGGATTTCACTCCCTTTGGTATTAAGAAGGAATTCCTTTTAGCAACAATAATAGCTATATGTGATCCACAATTGGAATTCGCCCGAATATCAAGTGGGAATCTATGTGGGAATCCTACCTTTCATCATGGTAAAACAGAAGAGATTTTCAAAGTTCAAGAAGAATTAATGACAGGAAAAGCAATAGGAAGTATTTGTATTACTGAACCTGATAAAGGATCTGATGCTGTTAATTTAAATACAACTTGTACTAAAACTGATGATGGAATAATCTTTAATGGTGAAAAGATCTTTACTACTAATGGTCCTAAAGCAAAATATTTTATTAGTTATGGTGTTTATGATACTGAAAATCCTAGGGATACAATGGTTCAAGCAATGGTTTCAAGAGATTTCGGAGGTGTAGTAACAAATAGACTAAAGATTAATGCTGTTCCACGTGTCCATATTGCTCATACTATACTAAACAATGTGAAAGTGCCGATGGAATATATTTTAGGTGATAATGGTGAAGGATATCGAAACCTTTTTGGTGGATTAATACCTGAACGCCTTGGATTAATGGGAAGCAGTCTTGGTCGAAGTTGGGCGGCATTAATTTATGGTTTAATTTACACCAATCTTCGAAAACAATTTGGAAAACCTATTATACAACATCAAGGTGTAGGATTTAAGTTAGCTGAATTATTATCTAAGAATACTGCAGCAGCTTCTTTAGCTTTACAAGCAACAACAATTTACGATGAGAAAATATTATTTGCAGAAAAACCTTCAAAGGAGGCAGAAAAATGGGTTGCTGGAGTATCTTCTCAGGGAAAATATTTTGTAGCAAAACTTTCACATGAAACTTGCTATGAAGTCCAACAACAAATGGGAGGTATTTCGATTACAGATAACACTCCTTTAGATGAATTAATAGATGTAAGTAAAACTGAAGAATTTATAGGGGGTGCTAGAAATATACAATTACTTATTATTCAGGGTGGACTTCGAAGAATAATGAATACTCTTTAAAAAAAAACTTTTTTAATTTTCTTTCTAAAAAATAGTAAGACCTTTGATTAAAAAATAACATTAAGTTTTTGACTTTAATAACTGTCCCAAATTATCTCATTATTCTCTTATGAGCTTAAAATCAGTTTTCTTGTTGAAAATTCTGTAAATTTATGATATGTTAAAAAGCCTGATCCCCAAATCACTAAGATGAGAATTTGAATAATTTTTTATTAAACCTAAAGCTAAAAAGTGTTTTTTTCTTGAGTTCAACAAAATTCTTCAAATTATCTTCCCTTTTAATAAATACATATGCTTAAAAATAACTTTTTCTATATTAATCATAGTCAATTTTTCCCTACTTTGATACTTTATCTGTTTTGAATCGAAAAGTAAATATTTCAAATATATTAAGATGAATTAGTATCTAGGTGATATGAATATTAAAGAAATCTATTGAAGAAATTAAATATTTTAAAGAAAAATCATTAATGGGTATAGCAATCCTACAAAATGGCCTGTTTAAATATGTTAATGAGAAATTTATTGAAATTTGTGGTTATTCGGCAGAGGAAATAAAAAGTTGGGCACCAAATGAATTTTCAAAATTTATTCATACTGAAGATCGGGATTTTGTAATAGAACAAGAAAGTAAAAAGCAAGCAGGAGATCCCGATGTTTTCAATCAATTCAAATTCAGAATAATACGAAAAGACGGGAAAATAAGATGGGTTGAAATTTTCTCAAAAACTATACCCTATGAAGGATATCCAGCGGATTTAGTAACAATCAATGATATTACTGACAAGATTAAAGCTGAAAGGCAGTTAAGAGATTCAGAGGAAAAATTTTCTAAAGTATTCAATTCTAATATTTTATCTATGAGTATAACATCCTTAGAAGAAGGCAAATTTATTGAAGTAAATGATGCTTTTTTAAGATTTTTAGGTCGTTCTAGGGAAGAAATTATTGGTAAAACGACTAATGAGCTAGGCTTATGGCTTAATGAAAAAGTACGGAAAAGATTTTTAAGAATTCTCGATAAACAAGAAAGTCTATTTAATATAGAAACCAAAGATATACTAAGAACAGGAGAAACTAAATATGGATTAGTCTCTTATATTAAAATCATCCTTAATGATAAACCCTTTATTCTTAGTATTCTAAATAACATAACTCCCTGGAAATTAGCTGAACAGCAATTAAAAGATTTAGACGAAAAATTTGAATATATCGTAGAACAATCCTTATTGGGGATAACTATACTACAAGATGGTAAAATAAAATATGTTAATAAAAAAGTTGCTGAAACTTCTGGGTATTCAATAGAAGAGATTAAAGGTTGGCATCCTAATGAACATCTTGAGGTTGTCCATCCTGAAGATCGGGAATTCATCACGGAACAAGCACTTAAAAAACAGATAGCTGATCCAGATGCTATCGATAACTATATATATAGAATAATAAAGAAAGATGGAACAATTGGATGGCGTGAAACTTTCTCGAAAACAATAATTTATGAAGGTCGCCCAGCAGGTTTTGGAATTCATATTGATATTACAGAAAAGATCGAAAATGAGCAGAAATTAAAAGAATCAAAGCAAAAATATCTTCGAGCATATAATAAGGCAGAATTTTATAAAGATCTATTTATACACGATATAAATAATACTCTTCAGAGTCTTTATTCTTCTACCCAATTAATCGATATGAACTTAGAGAAAGATAGAAAAAATAATATTATTAAAGAACTCCTAGATATTATGTATAGACAGCTTAATAGAGGGATAAATTTAATTTCTAATATTCGTAAATTATCTCAATTGGAAAATCATGAAATATCCTTCAAGGAAGTTGATTTTTTTGAGGTTTTAAAGCGATCTATAGAGTTTTTGAAGAATACCTTCCAAGATAGGAAAATTCAAATTAAATATGATATTTCGTGTGAGAATGTTCTAATCATTGGTAATGATCTACTTCAAGATGTATTCGAAAATATTCTGATTAATTCAGTTAGACATAATAATAATGATTGTGTAGAAATTGTAATTAAAACTTCACTTGTAAAACAGGATGATAAATCTTATTGTAGATTAGAATTTATTGACAATGGTATTGGGATCGAGGATGAACGTAAGAAAAGTGTGTTAACTCGGGCGGATCCTGATGCTAAAACTACATATGGTATGGGATTGGGTTTATCATTAGTCAAAAAAATTATTGATAGTTATGGTGGAAAAATCTGGATTGAAGATAAAGTTGAAGGTGATTGTAATAAGGGAACTAAAGTTATTTTATTAATAAAAAAGGTGGTTCTTGATAACTACAGTTCTAATAGTTGATGATGATACAGATATTCTATTTTTGTATCAAAAAATGTTAGAATGTATTGGGGTTAAGGTGGTTGGAACAGCCCTTGACGGTGAAATAGCCGTACAACTATTTAAATCATTTCAAATAAAACCTGATATAATTCTAATGGATCATCGGATGCCAAAGAAAAATGGTATTGAAGCCACAAAAGAAATTTTAAGTATAAACAATC
>JBHLQA010000098.1:0-9511 GCA_048885285.1 Candidatus Odinarchaeota archaeon | reverse complement strand
GATTACGTAAAAGCATTAACCCTGTTCTTCCAAAAGCGTGCACAACGTTTACGACATTAAAAGTAATAAATAAAGGAAGATAAAGTAATGTCGTTAGTCCCAAAGAAAGTATTTTTTGTATCTGGTAAGGGTTTTCATAAATCTAAGTTAGCAGCTTTTGAAGAAGCTCTTAGAGATGCGGGAATTGAAAAGTTTAACTTAGTGAATGTATCTTCAATTTTCCCCCCCTATTGTATCGAAATTAATAAAGAAGATGGCCTAAAACAACTTCGACCAGGTCAAATTGTATATGCTGTATTAGCAAGACTTACATCGAATGAATTTAATCGTTTAATATGTGCCGCTATTGGTGTGGCTAAACCTGCTGATAAAGGTAATTATGGTTATTTAAGTGAACATCATTCTTTTGGAGTTAAGCCTGAAAAAGTGGGTGATATTGCAGAAGATCTAGCAGCGGAAATGCTAGCAACGACCTTAGGAGTTCCTTTTGATCCAAATGCAAATTATGATGAGAAAAAGGAAGTATTTAAAATGGATGGTAAGATCGTTGAAACAAAAAGCATTACTGCTTATGCTACTGTTCGAGAAGAAGATGAATGGGCGTCCGTTCTTGCTGCTGCAATATTTATATTATAAACAATTCTAAATTTTTTTTGAAATATTAATTTAAAGTTTCATTCAATTCTTTTAAAGTAATTAATATTCAAGTTCTGAAAGCAACTGTCAATAGATTCAATTTCTTTTAAATCTTCCAGAGTTATTCTCTTTTTATCATTAAATTCTTTAGCTGCCCAAATTAGTTTATTAAATCTCTGGTGATGATGGTGAAATCTTTGGTTTGCATATTCTTTTGCCTGCTTCGTATAGAGAAGAAATGGCCAATCGCTTCCATCCATTAATAAGAGCTCACGCGCTGTCTGTTTAAGGACCCTATCTTCCCATGTACTAGGATCTGGGGTTTTATTCAAAATATTCTCAAATTCCTTAATTGAACCATTGATATATGGCCAAATCCAACCATGTTCTGGATTTTTCCATACTTGAAAATGGCCTCCCTCACCCCAACTACTTTCATTCATTCTAATTTTCGAAAAACTATCTTCAAATTTAGATAGATAGTCTGAAATAGTGATCATTTCAATATCATTATTATAAAAGATTAGTTCAAAAACTTTTTTTAACCACATTATCCCTTCCATCCACCAATGACCATAAAGTTCAAAATCATATGGAGATACAAGTAAACCGTGCATATCATATTGATCTGATAAACATGAAAGTTCTTCAGTTATTACTGAAATAAAGTGATTTGAATGATAACTAACAATTTCTTTTGCTTTTTGGATATCGTATAATAGTTTCTCTCCTTTCCCTAATTCTTTACTGGTAATACGCCAATAGTGTAATCCAGACTCATGATCTTTTTTATGAAATTCTCTATAATATTCGTTTCCAGGATACCCTATTTTTGCATCCCAAACTTGTCTACTTGTCTTCTTATTTCTCCCAAATACAGAAACTCCTGTTTCTAATTTGTAACCAAAATTTGTATTGAGTCCAATTTTATTCTTCTGTTCTAATAATTCAGCATTTAATATTCCATGTGAATCTACAAAAAAGTATTCAATACCAGCATTTTTAATCCAATAATCAATGCTCTCTCGAATTTTTCCATTTTTATATTCTTTTGGCCTATAGGCACATTCAGGAAGCCAAATTCCTTTCGGTTCTTTATTAAAATACTTTTTATGAATATCTACCGCTGTTTGAATTTGAGAAAAAATACCTGAATCACTTTCTATCAAAGGCAAGAAACCGTGTGTCGCTGCACACGTTATTAACTCAATCATTCCTTCATCTTGGAGCCATTTAAAAGAACCCAATAAATCTCTATAATAATTATGATAGTATGTATCTAAGGTATTTTCAAAATTTTTTAAATGAAATTCTGCAATTTCTTTTTTAACCTGATTATGTTTAAATCTCTGGATGTCATTTTTAGCTCTTGAGATTAAATTTTCCATATATTCTGTAAACCGCTGTTTCATATATTCATCTGCTAATTGTTCAGCCAAAATTGGTGTTATATTTATAGTGATAGCTGTGTTTATTCCTCTTTCTTTTAAATCTCGTAAAATATTTAACATAGGAATATATGTTTCATTCATAGCTTCCATGAGCCATTCCTCTCCTGCAGGCCATGTACCCGATTTTTTACACCACGGAATATGCCCATGTAATACTAAACCAAAAAATCCTAAAGTCATTTTCAAGAAATTAAATGTTTTATTTATAATTTAATCTTATATGATAATTATATTCGAAAAAGAAATTGAAATTAATTATGATGGCAAAAATAAAAGCTATTAAAAATCCTCCAAGTTCCGAAGAATTATTAAATCGTCTAGAAAAAGTTAGAAACTTAATGAAAAAACAGAATCTAGATTATTACGTTTCATTTAATCCTGTGAATATCTATTATTTGACTAATTTTGCTTTTTATGTCCATGAAAGACCATTTATTCTTATAATAGAAAGACAAGGAGATCCAAAAATGTTAATTCCTAAATTGGAGAAAGGACATTTTGAATCCAGAGCAAAATGCGATCTTGAATTTGTAATATACTATGAATTTCCTGCCCGAGATGGTGAAAATTGGTATGATTACTATCAAAAACAAATAAGATCTGATGCTACAGTTGGATTAGAATCTGAATTACCAATTGGTATCGCTAATAAAACTCCTGGTAAGAAAGTGGTTACTGATATCATAGATGATATTAGAATTATTAAAACGGATTATGAAGTTGGGCGGCTTTATCATGCAAGCAGAATTGTAAATAAAGGTCATAAGGTATTACTTAAAAAGTGTCGTCCTAAAATTCTTGAGTTTAGTTTATATAAAGAGGTGACAGATGCTATGACTTCTAAAATAGTACAAGACATACCTAATGCTAATTTTAGAGCGACAGAAACTACAGGTGCTGTTTGGCCACCGTCAATTTCTCATGACCCTCATTTAATACCACACATTTTTAAAGAAATGGAAGATGGAGGGCCTCATGTTTCAATAGTCTCTGCCCAAGTAGATGGGTATGGTGTTGAGATTGAAAGAACGTTTTTTTTAGGGGAAGTACCAGATAAAACTATTAACCCGTTTAAAGTAATGTTTGAAGCAAGAGATTTAGCATATAGTGTGCTAAAACCAGGCATAATTATGAGTGAAATTGATAAATCAGTAAGAAATTTTATTACTGAAAAAGGATACGGAGATTATATACTTCACCGAACTGGACACGGTCTAGGCATTACTGGTCATGAAGCGCCTTTCTTGGCTGAAGGGTATGACAAACCATTAGAAAAAAATATGGTTATAAGTGTTGAACCTGGTATTTATATTCCTGGTATTGGAGGATTTCGTCATTCAGATACGGTATTAATAACTGATGAAGGATATCAAAAGTTAACTAGAGCTCCAGAAACATTAGAGGAAGTTATAATTCCAATTTAATGCGTTTGATATCTATTCAATCCATTTTACTATATTTTTTAAAGGTTTTCTTGGTGTAGGTTTGGGAATATTTCCTTGAATATACCCAAAAGGTAAAATGGTTAAAAGATAGTCATTTTCATCCAATCCAATTATTTTTTTTGCTTTTTCTCTATTCATTGCTCCAATCCAACAGGTACCAATCCCTAGGACCCATGCCATTAGCATCATATTCATTGAAACTAATGACATATCAATTATATACCATTTAGGACTTTGGTTAATTTTTCCTACAATTGCAATTACTAATGGAACTATTTTCATAAATTTACCATAAAAAGACATCTTAGAGAGTTTTTCCAAAATTTGTTTATTTTTTATAACAATAAACTCCCAAGGTTGGCGATTTGAGGCACTGGGAGACCATCTACCTGCTTCTAAGATCATTTTTATTTCATTTTCTTTAATGGGCTTACCTTGAAAGCTTCTTATGCTCCTTCTGCCTTTAAGAAATTTTAAAAATATTTCAGGATCAATCATAATCAGTTTTTTTATTTCTTTATTGTTAACTAATCATGAAAAATTAAAAATGCTTTTTTTAAAATGGTATAAAAGTTTTTAATATTTGTTGATTAATATTCGAAATATATAAGTTCTATTTAACAAACCAGTTCTCAATATAATGCCTTTAACTGATTTAAAACCTCAATATTCAAGAAGAGAATTAAAGAGGGGTCCCAGAAGAGAAAACTATAATTTAATGACAAAATACTATGAATCTCATCATCATGATCCTCATCATACCTTTCTATATGGCTTTCTTTGCCTAATATATGATGGAGTAAACACTTTAGATGATCTTAAAGCAAAGATGCAATATCTCTTTATATCAGCCACAAATCATGTTGTTATAGGAAATGAAGATGTTGAGGAATATTGGCAGAAATCACTTCGAAAAAAATTAATTCAAATCCATTCTGATGATACAATAACCCTTACTGAGGAAGGGAAAAGGCTTGTTGAATATAGTTATTTCTGGAATTTGCATACTTCCTATTGGATGGGAAAATTTTTTTCCGAATCTACAGTTTTAGCTGGTACAGCTATTTTTTTAGTTATTATTTCTCTCTTAAAAATCTTAACGGGTTTGGATTTAGGATCCCAAGGAATGATATCAGAAGGATTTGAAAATCTCACAGATTTAATAAAAATTGGGATTATTGTTATTTTGGGGATGAAATTAAACAAAGATAAGATTGCTAGTTTTATTATTATTTTATTAATGCTATTCACAAGTGGAACTTTGATATGGTCCAGTGCTGAATCTTTAATAAATCCTGTTGAAATTGTTCCAACAGTTCAGGCATATATTATAGGTATCGTTTCAATAATTGTAAATATCGGATTAATGTTTTTAAAAGGTATGGTTGGGAGAATTTCAGGAAATTTATCATTCCTAAGTGATTCAAAGGATTCTGGATTGAATGTAAAATTATCAGCTGGTGTTCTAATAGGTTTAACCTTTGCTATTTTTAAATATTATTTTGTAGATGCAATTGTAGGTATTGTTATATCAATTTTAGTATTTAAAGAAGGTATAGAAATATTAATTGAATTAGCTAAAAAAGAAGAGGATTTTGATATTACATCAATAAAAGTTTATGCTGACAATGTATATAATAATCGCTTAACAGCATATCTTTTAGGAAATATTAGAAGAACAAATATATCTCGTTCAAATCTTATAAAAAATTTCGATTTTGGATTAAGTCTCGGTCGTAAATATTACGAGGGATTTGCTGATTTTTTCTATAGTGAACTCGGATCAAAAATTGCGGAAAAACATCTTGATAAGTTAATAGAAGGAAATCTTATAGAATATCTTAATGACATATTGGTTTTAACCCCAAAGGGTCTAAAATTTTTTTATAGAGCGAAAGTAAGAGAATTTCGAGAACGAGCATATAATATTAATTTAGGAACTGGACTTAAATGGCAACATTTAATTTGTATATTATTTATATTTATGTTTATATTAATTACTATATTTGCCCCTCAAATTAACTCTTGGTTTGCAAGTATTTAGGAGATTTAATTAATCAGAGTTGAAATAATCCGATTCCAGATTTGGATATATTTTCTTTTTCCTTCCTTCTTTTCTGAATTTGATAAGCCCTAATTCAATTAATTTGTTTAAATGATAGTGAATAGTTTTATGATCTACTTTAAACTTTTTAGTAATTAAATTATTCCATATTCCTGGTTTTTCCTCAATCATTTCCAATATTTCTAAAGTTAATTTACTTTTTTTCAGTTTCAAATTAACATTAGATATGGGATTTTTTTGATAATATGGAAAATATGCTATATAATTACCTATACGTTTTTTTCCTATTACTTTATAAGTAATTAAAATATCAAGGTGCCATACCAAATTACCTGCTGCTAATCCCGTTTTCCGTAATAACTCATTAAAATGAATTCCAGGCTCATTTAAGATTAAATCTATAATTTTATTACGATTCTCATTCTCCAAAACATCATCTATCGATAAACGATGTGCTCCTTTCTCAATTGGAACTGTTCTGGTCCTCAAATATTGAAAATAATCTTTCTTTGAGATAAGAACGACTAAAGTTATAATTCCAATTGCTATTAGTAAAATAGTTATTATTAACCATGTCCAATCTTGTTTGATTGTTTCCAATTCAAAGAGAGTAACGTAATAATCCGTATCTTGTTGGAGCGTTGTAATTGAGCTCTCTATGTATTTTTCAGAGTTAGACTCATTAATTTTCTCTATTGTTTCAATTAAATTCCATGACTCTTGGCTAACTTCATATATAGCAGAAGAATACGAGAGGTCTGGATTAAGTCCATACTCTTGAATTTTTCTAAATCTAATAGTTAAATTAGCAATTGAGACATTCGTTCTTATCCTAAAAATACAATTGTATCCAAATTGAAATTTAAAATTTCTCTTCTGGGGTTCTTGAGGGGATTGAGTGATTCCAAAACTTTGCAAGCTTGTTTTGGTTGAAATATTTAATGTAATTGAAAGAGAATTATTAATTATAAAATAAGTTTGGCGAAATGAAATGTCATTTTGATAGTCAATATTAAGATCAATATATACATCTGAGGAGATTTCAAATGTATTATTATTCATTAAATCATAAGAAACTCTTTCTTTAGGTTTAATGCTATCATGGGTACTATTACCAGGGATGTTCTCTTTTCTTCCTTTTCCACTAACAAAAAAAATATTATTTTCAAGTAAAAATATTAATGCAATTAGTACAATACCAATGGTATACTTCTTTCTCTTGTTAGAGCCTATTAAAATCAAATAAATCCATTCAAATTTTTTATTTTGTATATTAATTTTTAAAAAAAAAAAATTTTTTGAATTATCTTACTTTCTTTTGTTAAAATATACAACTAAAACCACAGCAATAACGGATACTACTATAATTAATCCTACTCCTGTGAAAGCTGGAATTGAATCATCAGTAGCAGTTTCAGGTACAAGTATTGTCCAATAAGAAAAGTGGTCTGTTTCACAAACCAAATAGCCTCCCTGTAAATTCGTTTGTACTGCTTGCCATTCTCCTTCTCCTAGTGTTTCATTATAAAAAGCCCATGTTCCACCTTGATTTTCATCATTCGCTTGAATCTTAAGCTTTGCTTTAATTTGTTCTTCTCCTGATTTATTTGTTTGAATTCTGATACAAAATCCTTCTTGGTATGATAAATTCTGATTCCTATTTCTAACGCGATTGGTATGACCTAATTGTAATCCTAATTGTTCTTCTTCTCTCGTACAGGTCAAATTCATTTGAAGATCTCTCTCAGCTTCAAGTTCAATTTCAAATTGTTTATCTCCATTCGGTGAGAGACCACTACAGTTGATGTATCCTTCGATTGTTACATTTGAATTCAATGTTAACCTTGATCTATTTTGAAATTGATATGATGTATTAGTTTGTGCTTGTATCCGATAGGATATTCCTGATTCATTTACTGGAATAGGTGGGTCTGGTTGTGCTAATACAGTATTAACGTTGAATAATGTTAACAAAATTGCGAAAGTAAAAATTCCAATAAGAATTTTACTTAGTTTTTTCATTTTTTTTTTCACATTTAAATTGATTTAAGTAAGTAAACGTGGGTGATATAAAAAGCATTGAGGAATAAAATTTCCCAATTACATTAATGAATTTTAATAAAATTGGTTTAAAAGCTTTAATTATTATATATTATAAATATAATCTTACATTAAATTCCAAGGATTCTCAATTAAAGAGATTTCCTTGAATGTTGAATTTTAAAAACAGAATTTTGAAAATATTATTAAACATTTTCAGATTAAAATATTAATAAAGGATTCATCTTAAATTTATTTTAATTTGAATTATTAAAAAAAATATTAATTATAACGATGGAGATAAATTTATGTCGTTAAAAGATTTCACTAAAGAAGTGTTTACACGATATGGTTTTACAGAGGATCATATTAATATCTATTTAGTGTTTTTAAGAGTTCCTAGAGCAACTACTTCTGAAGTATATATGACTCTAGCTGAGGATCATGAAGATTTATCATATGAAACTGTATTAGAAATTACTAATTGGTTAGTTGAGAAAGGTTTTCTCAAAAAGATTGAAGGAATAATTGATAGATATATCCCTCTTCAACCATATTTTGAGCTATTTACCAATGAATCAGAAAACTTTAGAAATGAGATTGCGAAAATAAAAGATGCAATTTTGAGTGATCAGTCAAATCGTTTTGAGAAACTTGAAGCAATCCAGGATAAAAGCATTGGAGAAGTTGAAAATGCTGTTGATACTCAAATTACTGCTTTTTTTGAAGATTCTGATTCTAAAAATAATAATAAAAAAAATAGGATTGATAGTGCTACTAATCGATTTACTGAGACTTCTAAAACATTAGAGTCTAATATACATTCTATAATGGATAATTTAAATTCAAATCTAAAAAGTATTTCTGATTCAATTGTTAATAAAAATGAATCAGAAGTTAATAAAACTAAAGATGACTTGACTTCTTTAATTTCAAAATTATTACTTGATTTTTCGACTAGAGTTGAAAATTTAGAAAAAGAGTTAAAGATGGAACTGGATGAACACGTTGAAAGACATAAAAATACAGCAAATCAACTCAAACCTAAAATGGAGCAAATACTAGAAAAATATTTGGAACGTATGGATAAAGTTATTACTGATTTAAAAGCTAAAATTTCAAATTTATTGAAAGAACATATGAATCATTTAAAGAATACTACAGATACTCTACAAGTAGACTTAAAAGCCATGGTTGATGAAAGGCATAGAACACTAACAGATCAAACAAATGAATTTAAAAGTATGACTTTAACCCTAATCGATAACTTACTTGAGCACGCTAATAGATTTACTGACTTTTCTGAAGATATGGCGAAAAAAGGATTTTTATGGATGGGAAAAAAGAAAAAATATAAAGCTCGACATGAAACTACAATTCAAAATATTTTAACATATACAGAACCAATGAAACCAGATTTCATTAAAACTTGTGATGATTATATATCAAATACTCGTTCAACTACAGATCAAGTTAAATCTGACGTAACAGATATAATGGTTAAAGAGAATGATGGCCTTGCTACAGAAACCAATGATCTTGATTATCGCGCCCAGGAAACTGTTGATGCGCAATTACAAACCCTAGCTACTGATTTATCTGGAGAAGTTGATGATACATTACAAACAGGTGTAAAAGATTGTTCTGATACTAATATTAAATTAAAAGATTCCCTAGAAAACTCACTTAAAACGCATCAAAGGCAATATGATGATGCTATTAACACTCATAAAGATAATTCCTTAAAACATTACTCTGATTTTGATGTTGAAGTTAAAAGAATGAATACGGATTGGACTAGAGATGTTGACATGAATTTTACTAACGGTAAAAGAGATTGTTCAGATAAAATTGATGGTGAAATTAGATTATGG
>JBHLQA010000097.1:0-9619 GCA_048885285.1 Candidatus Odinarchaeota archaeon | reverse complement strand
TAAGTATATTTTTATTTATATATTTAGAATTTATAAATTTTCAATTTTTGATTATTCATAATTATAAGTTACAGCTTTCTATCGTTTATTTTTCTTCAATCGTAATATTTAAATATTAAAATTTATTATTGTAAATATAGAGATGTCAATCATTAATTGACAACCTTACTTTAATTATAATAATTTTTATAAAAAAACTAAAGAGGTGGATTTAATGACAGAAGTAAAAGAAAGTAAAGAAATTGAAGTTAAGAAAAAAGAAAAAACTGAGGTAGAAGAAAAAGAAGGTAAAAAGTCACGAGAGTTATCCTTGAGACGTGAAAGTCCATTTTCTTTATTCCAACAGATGGATAGACTCTTTGATGACCTAAACAGAAATTTTTTTGATGATTGGTTCTGGCCGTTTAGAACTAGACGTAGACGACCTTTATCTTTAGTTATTACTGAAAATGAGCCTTTATTTAGAACACCTTTATCAAATATTACTGAAGATGAAAACAACTATAACATAACTGCTGAAATTCCGGGTTTAGATAAACAAGATATAGAGATTACAATAAAAGACAATACACTTGAGATTAAAGGTGAAGTAAAAGAAGAAAAGAAAGAAGAGAAGGAAGGTGAATTAATTCGAAGAGAATGCTATGCATCCAGTTATTACAGAGCGTTTAGTTTACCAGAAAACATTGATGCGGATAATATCGAAGCAAACTTAGAAAAAGGAATTTTAACAGTAAAGATACCGAAAGTAGAGCCTCCAGAACCTGAAAAGAAAAAGATTGAGGTTAAATAAAGAACTAATTCGAAAAGATTTACATTCTTGCAGTAAATCTTCTCTCAATTTTTTTAAAAATATTTTTTTATGATTAAGTTAAAGAATTAAGCAATGTGATTATAAAAATGAGTATGAATGAAACAAAATATGAATTTAAGGCGGAAATAAAAAAATTACTAGATATTTTAAGCCGTTCTCTTTATCAACATAATGAAATATTTTTGAGAGAGTTAATTAGTAACTCTGTAGATGCGCTTAAGAAAATTCACTTTATATCTCTAACTGAAAAGGATATTCAAGATCCTGATGCTCCCTTGAAAATTGAGGTAGTACTCAATTCTATAGAAAATAAACTTATCGTGAAAGATACAGGTGTTGGGATGAATAAAGAAGAACTAATAGAAAATCTTGGAACCATAGCAGGGAGCGGATCTCAAAAGTTTCTAGAACAATTAAGCCAAAAAGAAGGTCAAGAAAAAGGGAACGTTGATTTAGACATTATAGGTCAATTTGGTGTTGGATTTTATTCAGTATTTATGGTTGCGGATAAAGTC
Source organism: Candidatus Odinarchaeota archaeon (assembly GCA_048885285.1). Taxonomy (GTDB): domain Archaea; phylum Asgardarchaeota; class Lokiarchaeia; order Sigyniarchaeales; family SOKP01; genus Loki-b32. Next base: position 8,290 of record JBHLQA010000097.1, on the reverse strand, counting down.
CAAGTAGTTTCAAAGTCCTATAAAAAAGGAAAGAATTCATATCGATGGGAATCGAAAGGAACAGGAGATTTTACCATAGAACCTGTGGAAAAAAAGGATCGTGGCACAGAAGTTATCCTTTATTTAAAAGAGGATGAACATGATTTTCTTGATGAATATCGTATCAATACAATTATCAAAAAATATTCAAACTATGTGTCTTTTCCGATTTATGTTTCCGAAATAAAACCAAAAGAGGATGAAAAAGAAAAAGAGAAGAAGGACAAAACCGAGAAGGAAGAAGAGAAGAAGGAACCTGAACCTGTAAATGATTTAGAACCTGTATGGAAGAAAAATCCGAATGATATAACTAAGGATGAGTATAAAAATTTTTATCACTTCATTTCGAATAGATATGACGATTATGCTCATGTTATCCACTATAATACGGATGGAGCGGTCCAATTTCGTTCAATTATGTTTATCCCAGAATCAGAAACACTTGGATTTTTGCGACCTGAAGATGATTATGGATTAACTCTCTATTCTAAAAATGTAATGATTATGAAGCATTGCAAAGAACTCTTTCCTAAATGGTTGAGATTTATATCAGGTGTTCTTGAATCAGAGGACATCCCATTAAATATAAGTCGTGAGACTATTCAAGTAAATCGCGCAATGATTAAAATAAATAAGGTGCTAATGAAAAAGATCTTCATTGAATTGGATGATATTATCAAAGAAGACCCAAAAAAATACAAAAAAATTTGGAAAGAGTTTGGAATATACTTTAAAGAAGGTATTGCAACTGATCCTCTACGATCTGAAAAATTGCTAAAGTATCTTCGATTTAAAAGTACACAGACCGAAAATGATCAATTTCGAAGCTTGGAAGATTATATAAATGATATGAAAGAAGATCAAATGGACATTTTTTATTTGGTAGGAGAAAATATTAATTCAATGAAAATGTCGCCACATTTGGGATATTATGATAAAAATAATATAGAAGTAATATTGTTTGATGACCCTATCGATAATTTCGTAATGATGAATGTTAGAGACTATAAAAAGACAATCGGTGAAGGTGAGGATAAAGAAATAAAAATTTATCCTTTTACTCCGGTGGACATTACAGAACCGACCAAAGAGCAAGAACCTTCTGATGAGAAAGAAAAAAAGAAAGATAAGAAAGAGGAAGAGCAAATTCCTGAAAATACTAGGAAATTCTTGGACTATGTGAAATCAATTTTAGAAGAAAAAATAATTGACGTAAAAGTTTCCGATCGTCTCTATGATAATCCCTGCAGGTTAGCCAATCCTTCAGGTGGAATGACCTCCAGTATGCAAAGAGCAATGAGATATTGGTCGTTAAGACAATCAGGGGAAGAATTCCAAATTCCGAAAAAAATATTAGAATTCAATCAAGAGCATTCACTAATAAAGGGCTTAATTGATATTTACAATAAAGATCCAAAAGACTCAAAAATAGAACCTATTGTTACTCAATTATTTGAAAATTGTCTGTTAGCTGAAGGAGATCTTCCTCAACCGTCTTTAATGGTCCCTCGGATCAACCAAATAATGGAAATGTTAATTGATGAAGTTCAAAATAAAGATAATTCTTCATAACTCTCTTCATTATCCTTACTTTTATTTCTTATCATAAAATTTAAATTTTAAAATGGTCATAATGATATTAGGACTCTCCTAGGATTAATATATAATTAAATGGTATTGAATATTATTGAGAAAAACTTTATTGGAATGTCATTATGAAAAAACAAGAATCTCTTGACACTCTTGGATTAAAAAATGTGCATCTAAGGATGAAATTAAAAAGAAATTTCGAAATCTAGCAAAAAAATACCATCCAGATCTCAATAAAGATAAAGTCAATGCCAATGAGGACTTCATAAAATTAAAAGAAGCTTACGATACACAATTAAGTCCAGATAAAACAGAACCCGAACAATCAACAAGAAAATCAACTATTTATCCTAAATATACTGAATTTGAATCTTTTTTCAATATTTTTTTTAATGATATTGGAGCATTTTTTCGATCACAAGATAATAATTTTATAAAGGATCGCCTTGATTCCCCAGAACCATTTACAGATTTAAGGAAAATTGTAAGAGATCGAAAAAGAAAAAGTTTTGAAAGAAATCTATTCTGAGATTTTAAAAAATATCTTATTACTTGTCAGAAATAAAGTAAATAGGTATTGAATAGATACTAGTAAATGGTTTAAATTATCAAAAATTAAAGCCTAATGAAAGTCTATATGTAATTTTACTATACTGAATATCTTTAGATAGATTAATATTTATGGTTTTACTATGAATATACAAAAAAAATAAATCAAAGAATTGATGATAGTCTCAAGAAATTATTTATTGATGATTCTTGATGAAGGAAAAGGAAAGCGATATTCGAGAGCTTCTACTGCAAAAGATCTTGGTTTAGCAGGTGCCTTTTTAATGGATTTATTTCTTAAAGGTAAAATTTTAATCGAAAAAAAGAGAATAAAAGTTAGTGATTCAAGTACAACTGGAGATGAAACTCTGGATGAGGTTTTTAACATTATAAAGACTTCAAAAAAAACTCGAAAGGTAATGAATTGGATTGAACAACTGGCAAGAAAACATAAAGCGTATTCACAAGCTTTTTATAAGAGATTAGAAGATCAGGGAATACTAATAATTGAAGAAAAGAAGATTCTAGAAATCTTTTCAACCCACCGTTTTTATCTGCAAAGACCAGAAGTAAAAACGATATTATTAGAACAGATTGAAAATACAATAATGCACAATATGAAACCGGGACCCGATTTAATCTGTCTGCTAAGTTTATTGAGAGTAAGTAACTTGATTAAGGTATACATTGCAAAACATTATCGAAAACTAGCTAAAAGAAAAATTGACGAATTAGTTCAATCTGAAATTTTAGATGAAAATACTCGTGAAATGATCCTCGTTATAATCAAATCAATCCAAGATATTATTGCTGCACGAGTAACTGCAGCTACTACTGCTGCTACCGTTGTTTAAATTGTTTTGAAATATAATAAACAGTTCTTTCAGATAAGAGAACTTTACTTTAATTAAATAATTAATATAATTTATTTGATTTAATTATATAAATTCAAATTAGAGTTTAATCCAAATCATTTAATAAAGATTAATTAATAATTTTTTACCATATATAGAAAATAGGGGTTGTAGATTCTAGGGATTCATAGATACCATCTTCCATTATGTAGTAAATAGGTGTTGTAGATTCTAGGGATTCATAGATACAATCGCCCTTTATGTAATACTTAGGGATTATAGATGTTCGAGATTCTTGGATACATTCACCTATTACAAAGTATTTGGGCGTTGTTGATTCTCGAGATTCGTAAATTGCCATACCGTTATAACTCATAATTGGTTATAAGGTTTAGTATGTATTAAAACTTCTTTATTTGATGAATAATAAGAGCTCATGTTCTATAAAGATGAACTGATTAGAACTTAAAATTTTTTATTCTCATATTAATATATTCAATAGAATAATAATCAAAAATTAAAGTAGCACTTATAAAAAAATTAGATGTAAAGATTACTTTTTCTTTTCTCTACTACATTATTCAGATACTTTAAATAGCATAATTTTAAATTGATAGATTCGTTATCGTTCATGGTATAATAATATATAGAATTGAAATTACCTATCCTAGAATTTCAATTTTGATGTAAATTCATTGAGATAGAGGGATATATTTTATTGGAACTTGATATAACACCTATGGATTATGAAACAATTGTTTATAACCTAATTATAGATTTACCTTCAATATATTCAGTAGTTATTGTTGAAGGAGATTATGATATTGCATATTCTACAGATAATTGGGAAATTAGTACAGATATACCAAATATCTGTTCAATTTGGGAATCCATGAACGCTCCATTTTTAATGATGTTTGGATTAAAATTTACAATATTAGAATGTGAGATTGATAGTATAGTTGCTACGTCTCTCCTCGGAAAAGGGCATATTGTAGGGGTAAAAGATGAAGAAAGGAAAATCATCGCATATGTTGCGCCACATGGAGATAAAAAAGCAGCAATTGTTGAACTGTCACGGATTTTAAGCACTCTCAATTCCAAAGAACCATATATGGACAAAAATACTCAATTTAGTACGGAAGATATAATTACAAGCAATAAAGAAGAAGATTGTGTAAATCCGCTTTTAAAAAATGATATTTTAACCTTTTTAAATTGGATTAAAAATCCCGATGGACTTCAAGGTTATATTAATTATGCTCTTCAACAAAATAATGTTCAAACAATATCCGAGTTAGCTAAAATCTATTCTGAATTAATTGATATATTCGATAGCTAATTAAAATCTAATATTACTTAATTTCTTCAAATAACTTTTTAGATTTCTAAAAAGAAACCTTTTTTACTTTGAAATGCGATTTATTGTTCACTTCTTTGTTGATCGGGACTTATACAAGGATGTGAGCGAATATCAATAGAATATGGGTTTGAAGATCCGTTTACCTCAAGGGGGGTTGTTAAATCCTTCAATTTCTGCATCAAATGAAACCACCAGTTTGCTAATTTTACATTTAGGGGGGAATCATAAAACGGGATATGTGGCTTTATATCGACCACTGGTGTATTATCTATGGCATCTAAGCCATCCACAATTAATCTTGCTCCTTTTCTTTCGATTAGTCTAACAGTTGTTTTACAAATTGGATTTGGCCTTACAGGAGATCGTGTGGCAAATATTCCCTTAAGTGGAATTTCCTTTAATCCTGCGGGATGCACATTTTTAAGTTGACGCGCATTATTAGGAACCTTATGAGTCCAAAACAATATAACGATATGAGAAAAATCTTCAATCCCATCTAAACACTCTACATATTCTTTATTTATTATAATCTCAGATTTTTTCAAATCAGTTCCTTGCTTTGAGGCTACATCAAAATCTATTTTTACATCCTTATTTGAGTATTTTAAGACTTCCTTATCTGCTGTACTCTTTACGATACCAATTGGCCTTATTATATAATCAGACATATTCTTATTCATTAAAATTTAATAATTCATATTATTTTATAATTTAGTATTACTATTATTACTTATAGCTTATCATTTATAGAAGTATTTTTTCTTCACTTTTTTTAAATAACACAATAAAAATCCATAATTAATAGATTATAAAAAATAAATATTTATCTAAGAATAAATTCACTTGATTCAAAAAAAAGTTGATATAAGAGAAATTATAATGGAAAAATCGAATTTTACTCGGCAATTTGAAGATTTTGGCATTAAAATGTATGTTCTAGCGATACTTTCCATAATAAGTATTTTTACCGGAGGAATTATCCAATTAGTAATGTTTATTATTATGCTTTTATCGCTTAGGGACATCAAGAACGCAAATTTAGAATTACACAACGAAAAGCTAGAGAAGTATCGAAAATATATCATATATGCGGTAATCGTTGGGATTGTTGGAGCTTTAATAATTATCGCTATTACCATTATCATAGTATTTCTTTTTATTTCAGCAATCCCTGGATTTACATTTAGCGCCCCCATTATAGTATCGGAATTTCAACAAATAGCGCCATTAATTCAGATTCTTTTGGTTGTTTTATTAGGAGGACTTCCTATTGGGGTTGCTGCTTTAGAACTTCTGATGATTGCATGGAAAAATTTCCAGTTCTTCTTAGAAAGGAATTCTGGATTATTTCCAAATACTGTTGTCGCAAAAGCTATCGATGGTTCTGAAAAAATAAAAAAATCGTACCTATATCTTCTTATTTCGCTTATAATTGGAGCAATTTTAATTCTGATTGTGATTTTTATATTTCCTCAAATTGAGACATTGATTATCGATTACATTGAAGAGACTACACCCTCAATGGAATTAATTGGAGGTATTATAGCCACTATTGCGATACCAAGTATTGTGATAGCAGTTCTTGGAATAACAAGCTTCATTATAATGATTCTTGGCTACTTCAAGCTCTCAGAATTAAAACATCTTTAATTTAAAAATATCTTCTATTTTTTTCTTTTTTTATATATTTCAACCCATTAGGTATTAGTAAATCAGCTTGAATGTACGTTCATATAAAAAATCTTTCTTGAACTACAAATTTTATAAGTTAATCCAGTTTTGTTAAGGATTTCCGCTTTACTGGATATGCTGTTTCAGGTCGTTTTATAATAAATGATTCATCAAGATCGTTAACCATACGAATAGCAATTTCAAATGGAATACCCATTGATAAGTAATTCTGAGGAAACCAATAATTTCCAGTAGGATCAGTTGGTCCAATAATAATACAATCCTTCGGACCATTTGCTGCCATTCCTGCGGGATATGTTACAAAAGAAGTACAGGAAGGTCCCCATGGTATTTGGATTGTAAATGAGTCTTCTGGTCGAAAGTACGCTAAAGAGCATAAATTCCTTATTTGCTCAGAATTTCCAAAACAAAGAAACGATTTTACATCAAAATCTTGTTCATATATAGATTCACATTTTCGAATTATAATGTAATTATTGATTGGTGTAATTCTGCCAAATGAATTTAATTGCTTTTCAGATAGATCCGGATTCGCTATTAAATACTCAGCAGCTCCGCCCCTAAAGTCTTCCGAACCTGTTGATACAAAGTATTTTAACATCGGTAGAAAAGGTTTATATCCAAACCACGCTTGTCCCCCAGGACAGCACCCATTTAATACTCCATTTCCAATATACACCGAATTGATATTTTTATGAACTGATAAATCAAAAATAGCATTCGCGATACAACGATTTATATCCTTTATGGGAACCGCACTCTCTGGAATAGTCTCTGACCCATAAATGCATAATGGACTTGCTTTTAACCTCCCTGCCTGACTCAATTTGAGTCCAATTTCTTGAATTGTTAAATTTACCATAATTATCTATTTCTAATATTAATGATATGTAAAGAATGTTGATATTTTGGATAAAATACCAAATATAGATTTAAAAACGTATATTCGTCAATTTGATTATTTGAAGATATATCCAATAATACTTGAAACGGTTATGGTTTCAAATTAGAGAGAGGTACTTCCATTCACTCATTAAATGTTATACTATTCTTTTTTTGATAATAGGTTCAAGAGAGTCTCAAGGAAATATATTGAAAAAGACAGCATTAAACTAGCATTCGTAAAATAACCGAATGATAAGATATGGTATTTTTTGTGATTACTTAATTTCTTCAAATAATTTTTGAGAACGCTTCAAATCTTCTTCCATTTCTGGTTCAGTTAAAGAAGGGGTTTGAATCTTTTCTCGCTCAATATATTCCATCATCTTATAAATTGAAACTCTTGCTAAGGTTGCCGCTTCTGCCATACTAACTAATCCCTTCCTATATTTCTCACCACTCTCTTTCAATCGATATTCTTGAATTTGAGCAAGAAGAAATTTTCGAATTAAAGATGATCGATCAATGCGTTCTCTTTCAGAGATCTCGTTCAATTCTTCAATTTCTTTTTCATCTAATCTAGTTGAAACAACATCAGTCATTTTTTATTCTCCTCCATTTCTTGAAGTTTTTTCATATAGAACAAAATGGATTTAGGTTTTGATGCGTTTATTGATTCTAACTTGCTTAGAATAAGTAGAAAATCTTTTTTTTTTATTCGTTTCTGATTTAATTTTTCAAAGAAGAAGTTATCGATCCTCATCGCTTTTAAATTCTCATTAAGGAATTTCTTATAGGCTCTATCATCAGATGTTAGACAAATTCCTTCCTCTATTGCCAACAAATAACAACTAGTTTCTCCAGGATCAGTAAAACGAAATAAATCTTTTGATACATCAAGAGATATAACTGGAATTCTATTTTTATTTAAAATTTCTTCTGCTTCAAAAGCATCAGGGTATTTGTTTGCCTTCCCATTAATTACCACCTCTTCATATACACTCGAATCAATTACAACAGGAAATTCTACTATTTCCATAAAATTATCGAATAATTTTGCTTTAATTAAATATATCAGAGTACAAGCATCTAAAATCCATCTCATTAAAAGACATATACAATAGCATACTTATAAAACTTACGATTGTATACAAAGATTAATAATTCAAATAATTTATTGTTTCAAAAACTACAGCTTAAGAATCAGAAAAAGTCAGTGAAATGATCAAAAATTTTAATTGAAAAAAAGCCTTTCTCAAATAATTTACTTCTGAATAAAGAATCTTCTATTCACATTATTCAGAATTACTCCATATCGTAT
>JBHLQA010000096.1:0-9653 GCA_048885285.1 Candidatus Odinarchaeota archaeon | reverse complement strand
AATGAAGAACTTATCTTTTAATCATTTCTAAAAACGCTTCAATTCTAGTGTTAATCTGTTCATTATCTTCAGAAGAATAATCCATACTGACTGAAATAACCGGTAATCCTTGAGATTTTATTGCTTTTTCTAATCTAATAGATTCAATTTCATATGCTTGGCAGAAATTTAATGTATACAAAACAATTCCATCAACATTATATTCTCTCGCTAAATTTATTATATCGTCTTTCCTTCCATCATTAGGAGTAAAACATGCACAATTAATTCCTAAGTATCTATCAGCAATTATTTCGAGTAAATCATCAATTGTTTCGCCTTTTATATCGCCAAATTCAGATTGAAAGTATCTTGATCTGGTGCAACTCTCTTCAGCAACAACTACAGCTCCTTTTGTTTCAATAATATGATGCATTTTCCAATTTGGAATCGCCATTGGAGTGCCGCTAATTAAGATTCTCTTAGCCCCTTTCTATATTGCTCCAACGCCATTTCTAACTCTTTGCTCCAACTCATAAGCGAGTTTTTCAATCATTTCAATTTGTCGATCAGGGTCATCATAAAAAGCAACTTGAGACATTAGAAGTGCATCCTTGCCAGAAATAGGAACAGGATCCACCTTACGAGTCTCATAAATTCGGTTCATTAGATTCCTTTTCTTTAAAATCTTTTCCCTTACTCCCTTTAATTTTTCAGTTGTTAATGTTTTACCAGTTAATTTTTCTAATTCTACGATGAGATCTTTCATTTCTTGAATGAATAATGCTTTTGCTTGAAGTCTCGTTTTACATTGTGGAGTTTCCATTACGTAGATTGGTTTGTAATTTTTTAAAATTTCCCAAGCTTTCTTCTTTCCATCATATGTAGTTTCACCAATGAGAAGATCTGCTATTCCAAAATGGGGGCATATATTACCAATTCCAAATCCTAAAGCAGATTTAATTAGAGCGTAGATATTTGTAGGTAAAAGAAATTATTAGAAATTATTCATTAATATACTCAATTCAGTTAATCCTAAGGATTGGATGTTATTATAATCCAAATCTAATGTAACTGCTATACTCTTTAAAGTTCCTCTCGTGTCCGCGAAAATTAACTATACTTCAAATGGAACTTTCAATTTCTTAAATTTATTAATAAGGATCTGTGAGATTTCCCCTTGAAATTTTGGAATGCTGCTTGGATCAAATAAGACATTCTCTATTGTAATTTTTTCATAATTAGGAATATATATCTTTCTTAAAATCAATTGAATATCTAATGTTTTATTATATTAAATTGTTTTTTTAAAGATTAGCTATTTAACTTAACTCATAATGTTTCAATTAAAACTTATTATATTAGAGAATCTAATATGTGTTATAAAAAAGATTTATATAATCTTAAATTTTTTATTATTCATTCAAAATTTAAAAATTATTTAAAAAAATTGAAATAAAAATGAATGTTAAAGTTGCATTTCTACAATTGAGTGATTGTTGGGGATGTCATCAGAGCTTTTTAGATGCTCATCTTGGATTATTACCAATACTTCCAGCAGTAGAGATTGTATATTGGCCTGCTGTTGTTGATTTTAAGTTAGATTCGATAAAATCAAGGGAAGATGGAGAAATTCTCGTTAGTTTTATTGAAGGTTGTATTCGTACGATAGATGATGAAAAACTTGCGAAACTCTTCCGAAAAAAAAGCCAATTTTTAATAAGCTTTGGAGCCTGCGCTTGTTATGGAAACGTTTCTGGTCTAGCAAATCTAACACCTCTGAAGGATCAAATTGAAAGAAAATATAAAACTTGCGAAACTATTGATTCAGAAAGTAAAGGAGAGCCAACTATTAATGTATCTGGTTTTAGAGAAAAAGTAAATTCTGTAGACGATATTGTGACGGTTGATGCATATCTTAATGGATGTCCTCCTCGAACAGAACAAATAGTTGGAATAATCCAATTTTTACTTGGACAAAAACCTTTCCCCATGCGCGATTTAAGCTATTGCACTCAATGTTCCATTAAAGAAGACTGTTTGCTAGATAAAGGAGTACTTTGTTTTGGATCTATTACAAGTATGGGCTGCGTATCAGAATGTACTGCTGATGGTAATGCCTGTGTGGGTTGTATGGGTCCCGCAAAAACCGTAGATTCACGCAGTGAAAAATTAAAAGAATTTGTTAAAAATATAGATAATCCAAGTTCCAGAAATATAAAATATTTAAACGAGTTTTTAACGCTTTTCTTAAATATTCCATTAATATCTGGCTTTGAGTTGCGTGGTGATATATTAAAACAAATAAAAACAACTGGTGATGTTTCTACTCCTTTGACTAATTTGCCTCCTTCAACTTTAGAGGTAGTAAATGGAATCTTAGCTTATATGAAGGAACAAGAAAACTTTCTTGAGATTTCAAATGTTTGTGATACTTGTTCAAGAATAAGAGGAAAAAAGAAAATGACAAGAGTATTGAGAGAACACGAAGGCATTTCAAATCAATCAGATTGCTTTATTGAGCAAGGATATCTCTGCATGGGACCAATTACAAAAGCGGGATGTGGCGCTCAATGCATTAAGGTCAATGCACCCTGCTCTGGTTGTTATGGTCAAACTAAGTATGGTATTAATCAAGCTGAACGATTTGCCAATATAATAGTTCAACAATTCAACATTGCTTTAACAAAAGAAGAATTATTAAGTCAAATCAAAGACCCAATTGGAATATTCGAGAAATTTACATTAGCAAAAAATAAAAATTATCAGTAAAGAGGAAAAGAAAAATGGTAAAAGAATATAAAGTAGAACCCGTGACTCGATTAGAGGGTCATGCAGGTATGGTTGTAGTAATTGATGATAATGGGAAAATTGATGATGTTCAATTTAATATTCAATCCACAAGATTTTTCGAAAAATTCTGTGAAGGACGCCAAGTAGAACACCTTCCAAGAATAACTCCAAGAATTTGTGGTATTTGTCCCATTCCGCATCATCTTACATGTGTTAAAGCTGTTGAAGATGCTTGGGGTGTTCAAATTCCCACTCCTGCTTTAAAATTAAGACAACTTTTACAAAATGCAAAACAATATTCTTCGCACACACTACATTTCTATGCGCTAACAGCTCCAGATTTCTTACTTGGTCCGTTTGCAGATCCTGCTTTGAGAAATGTAGTTCATGTTATTAATAAGATGCCAGATGTAGGAGAAATGGCATTAAAAATGATGGATTTTGGTCAAAAGCTATGTGCTGCTGTAGGGGGAAAATCAGTACATCCAATTATAGGTGTTCCAGGTGGTATGAGAAAACCTTTAGATGAAGATATAAGGGATAAATTTTTGAAAAAAGTTGATGAGCAAATAGAATTTACAAAAAAGACTGCAGAGATTGCATTAAAAGTTGTTGAAGATTACTGGGATGTAGTCGCGAATTTTGCAAAAGTCCCCACCTACTATATTGGGCAAACTAAAAATGGAATCCACGATATTTATGAAGGAGATTTGCGAGTGGTTACCCCAGATGGAAAGAAAATGGATTACGATGTTCATGATTATCTTAATGTGATTGCGGAACGAGTATCAAATCATTCTTACACGCCTGAATGCTATTATAAACCTGCTGGATATCCCGAGGGAATATTTAGAACAAATACATTAGCAATGATTAACTGTGTTGATAAAATGGCAACTCCCTTGGCAAACGAAGCTTTGAAAGCGTTTAAAGAAATGTTAGGTCCAGTATCTCATCATACATTTGCTTTCCATTGGGCAAGAATTATTGAAATCATTGCTGCTATAGAAACGATTAAATTAATGCTTGAAGACCCCGATGTGGTGAACCAAGATACAAAAGTGGCAGATGTAGAAATAAAAGAAGGTGAAGGTATTGCTTGTACTGAGGCTCCCAGAGGAACATTAATATATCACATATGGTCTGATCCAGAAGGTATCTGTAAGAAAATTAATATTCTAGTTTCGACGAACCTTAATGTGGGAGGCATTGAAAAATCTCTGAAGCATGCTGCAAAACAAATAATTGAGGATAAAGCATTAGAAAAATTAAAACTACCAGAACCATGGATAAAATAAAAGATGTGATATAAAAAATGTCAGAAGAATTACCGAAAGGGGTATTAAACCTATTAGAGATGGTTGTCCGATGTTATGATTGTTGTTTATCATGTTCTGCACACATTACAGTCGTAAAAAAGGAGTCTGGCGAGGAAGTGTTGAGTCGTCCATTAAATGTTGGAATAGGTTAATTAAATAATGAGAAGGACGAATTAAAGGTGTAAAAATAATGGTAGTAGATTTTGAGTTCAAGAAAAAAATAATGGATTATCATGTTGATAGTGGATTAATTAGGTATTGTTATCAATGTAATCGATGTACCGATAACTGTCCAATTTCATACGCAACTGATGATCTTTATACTAAAGCATACAATCCTCGTTTAAATATTTTAAACACTCTATTAGGCTATAAAGATGCAATTCTTAATGCAGATACAATAGTTATTTGGGGATGTACATCATGTGATACATGTAATGAAGTCTGTCCTCAACATATAAAACTAACCGAGATATTTATTCTCTTGAAAAATGAAACTGTAAAGCAAGGTAAAGCACCCGAAAAGATTTATACTCAAGCGGGAGTTATTTTTAAAAATGGAAAAGCTATTCCCTCACAATCGGCAATCGAAAGAAGAAGAAAATCACTTGGATTACCAGCTGTAATGGAACCTGATGTGAATGAAATACAAAATTTAATGAAAAATGTTGATGCTGACAAAAAACTACGATAAAGTAGGAGGAAATAAAAATGATTGAATATAAGATGTTTGAAGGTTGTACCATTGGAAATAGAATACCATTTATTGAAGCAGCATCCAGAAGAGTCTTGGAAAAAATTGGTATTAAAACTTCACAAGCGCCATTTGCTTGCTGTCCAGATCCTACGGGTATTAAATGTTTTGATGATCAGACCTGGTTAGTAATGGGTGCTCGTAATTTATGCTTAGCTGAAGCTGAAGGAAAAGATATTATATCTTTATGTAATGGCTGCGCAAATACTCTACGAGGTGTAAAAGCACAATTAAAACAGGATTCATTAAAAAAATTAAAAGTAAATGCGAAATTAGCTAAGATTGGTAAGGAATATAAGGATTCAATTGATGTAAAGCATTTTGTAGATGTTTTAAAAGTAAATCTTAATGCTATAAGAAGTAAAGTAATTAAACAATTAACGGGTTTGAAGGTTGCTTGTCATCCAGGATGTCACTACATGCGTCCCACAGAGTGGATGGAATCTGATGATCCAATGCAACCTAAAAACCTTAAGGAACTTGCAGCCATAACGGGAGCTAACATTATCGATTATGATGAATTAACTTTATGTTGTGGCAATGCTATAACAGGTATCTTTCCTGATACGGCTGATCTTGTTTTAAAGCGTAAATTAGATAGCATTATTAGAGCAGGTGCTGATGTTTTAGTTGTTAATTGTCCCGCTTGCTTTCAGCAATTCGATACTAAGCAGAGAGATCTTGGCAAAAAGTTCAATGCTAATTATAACATTCCTGTCTTATATATCACGGAATTATTAGCATTAGCTATGGGGATAAATCCTGATGATATTGGATTAAAATTCCACAGAATAAAATTATTCACTATATTAGAAAAGCTTGGATTATAAATAATATTAAAGATTTTTTTTTTAAATTTCTATTTTTTTATTTGTTTTTAATTGGATTATTTAAAAGTCATGAATTCTCATCAATAGATAGTAAAAAATTGGAAATAAAGAAGGATTTAAAATTTTAAGAATAATTTCTTTAAGAAAATGAGCAAGTGATTCTTTTACTAATATATTAGTCCCTCTAATAATTGCAATTAGCAAACCTTATATATAAGAGAATATATATAAAATTGTAATTTCTAAGACGAAATTACTCCCTCTGGTAGAATATTGGAGAGATAATCCTCTCTAATATTCCATTTATCCAAATTGTAGAAAGGTTACAAAAATGTCAAAGAAGATAGGCATAATTAATTGCTCAAATTTTGTAAATGATTTGAATTGTTGTGCTTCATGTTGTTTAGATGCAGCTAGAAATTGCACAGGCTTTTTTGAAAAATATAAACAATATGGTGGTGTAGAAATTGTAGGACTCCTTAGCTGTTCGGGATGCGCTACGTTAATGGCTCATGAAAAAATCTTGCGAAGAGTAAGGAGTCTAATAAGAGCTGGAGCTGAAATTATTCATTTCTCATCATGCATAAATAATATTTGTCCGTTTAAAAATAAATATCAATCAATTATTGAAAAATATTATCCAGACATAAAGATAGAAATCGGAACTCATCCTGAACTGATTAATGATGAGAATCAATTACCCATGTTCGGTGGGATGATAATTGAATATATTACTGCTCAAAATAAAGATATCGTAGATATATTAGATACCGCTGATGCAATTAATGAATGTAAATTAAATCTTAATATAAAATAATGGGGAGATTAGGTTAATGGAACCATTAATTAATGATGGTGTTGAAATTCCAGCAATGAGGACTTTTTTAAGTGTTAAGTCTCAAAAAGAAGCAGGAAAACCAGTATTTGGTATATATTGTTGTTATGCACCCTTAGAACTTTTTTGGGCAATGGATGGAGTTGTGGCAGGATTATGTGGTACTTCTGAAAAGCCGATTTCTGCAGCAGAAGAACATTTACCAAGGAATCTTTGTCCAATGGTTAAGGCTAGTTATGGATTTGTGATTACAGACACATGTCCTTATTATAAAATGGCGGATGTGATTATATGTGAGACTACTTGCGATGGAAAGAAAAAAATATTTGAACTTATTCAACATAAAAAACCCACGCATGTCATGGATCTGCCTATCAGCCAAAATGATCCCGATGCATTAAATTATTGGATTAATGAGGTCAGAAAATTAAAAGAATGGTTAGAGAATCATTTTAATATACAGATCACCAATGAGAAGATTGAAGCATCCATCAAAGAAGCAAATTATAGAAGGAGTTTGATTCTTAAAGCATATGAATATGCTAAATTTAATCCTCCATTCATTACCAATAATGAAATAATAGAATTATTCAGTTATGCATTTTATGAAGTCGGAATTAATGCGGAAAAATTTCTTAATACTATTTTAGAAAAACTAGAAAAAAGGAAAGAGAATGATAATTATGTGGCTGTTAAAAATGCTCCTCGCGTGCTGATGACAGGTTGTCCTATTGCGGGAGACTCTGAGAAAGTATACAGAATAATTAATGAAGCAGGTGGAGTAATTGTTGTTTCAGAAGCATGTAGTGGAATCAAACCTATCCTAGGAAAGATTGAAGAAGGAACATCTGATCCGATCAAAGCAATAGCCGAAAGATATTTTAATCTACCATGTTCAGTGATGACAATTAATACTAAACGTTTAGAACAGCTGGATTATCTTATTGAAGAATTCAAACCTGATGCTGTAATAGAAACCGTTTTAACCGCATGTCATACTTATAATATTGAGGCATTTACAATTGAAAAGCATATTTCGCAAAAATGGGATCTTCCTTATTTAAAAATCGAAACTGATTATTCTCCAGGGGATACCGAACAGATACGGACAAAAGTGGAAGCTATTTTTGAAAATATTCCTAAAAAAATGAATTTAAAAATGGAACAGAAAATATAGGAGAAAAATAAAAATGGAACCATTATTTGATAATGGAATAGAAAATCCAATGATACGTTATTATAATTATACTCAAGCTCAAAAACAAGCAGGGAATCCAGTTATAGGAACATATTATTGTTTTGCACCCTTAGAATTATTTTGGACGATTGTTGCGGCAGTTGCAGTTTTGTGCGGTACTTCTGAAGTCCCAATCCCAGCCGCTGAACAAGACCTCCCTACTAATATTTGCCCCTTAGTGAAATCGAGTTACGGTTTTATGAAAACAGACACATGCCCTTTCTTTAAATTAGCTGATGCACTTGTTGCGGAAACCACATGTGACGGAAAAAAGAAAATGTTCGAATTAATTGAAGATATAAAACCAACAAGAATTATGGAATCACCAGTTATGCCTTAAACCATGGAATCCTTCGAACATTGGGTTAAAAAAGTATATAACATAAAAGAATGGCTTAAAAACAATTTAATAAAACCATTACTAGCGAAATGATTGAGAACTCAATTAAGGAAGCAAATAAATGAAGGGTATTGATCCTAAAAGCTTATGATTATTTAAAACTGCATCCTCCTTATATTACTAATTCTGAAATGATCTCGTTATATGGTGATGATAATTCTTGTAATATGGTGCACGTAATCAATTAGTAGGAAAAATAGCAGAAATTAAAAAAGATAAAGTCATGTATAAAGTTAAAATCGAGACAACCACGCCCTCAAATATGACTTCAGTAATGACAATCGAATCCCTAGAAGAGTTAGGAGTGAAAGTTAAAGATTCCATAAAAATCATTGTTAAAACTGTGAATATATTATTGGTTAAAGAATAGCATCACAGATGGTTTATTAGATTGCTAAAGAATATTATCATATTCATAAATCTTTTTTATCTTTTAACTTTTTTTTATTTCGAGAAGTAATTCCTAAAAAAAAGGATTATGTTTTAGAAAAATTCACTCCAAAAGAAAGGGAATATATTTCAAAACCTTTAATTGTTATTTATAGTAAAGAGTTAAATAATTGAATTATAGATTTGGATGTTTTATAAATTCAAAAAATTTCACAGCAAATGTTTCCAATTTAACATCTTTTTTTTTAATAAGGTATAACTTCCTTTGGATGGGGGGAATATCTTGAAGATAGATGATTTTAATGAGCTTAGCATTTTCTGCTTTTGTAGCACTTATTTCACTAATCAAAGAAATGCTCTCTGATTCACTTACAGCTGAAATGATCGCTTCATTATTCATCATTTTTATTTTATGATTTAGTTCAGAATATCTTTTAAAATTCTTTTCAATGACATCTCTAGTTCCCGAGCCTTTTTCTCGATCAATAAATGGATATGTTAAAATATCCTCCAATTTAAGTTGATGTTCATTTTTTAATAATTCATGATTAAATGCACAAATAAAGACAAGTTCCTCAAAACCCAATTCAATAAATTCGAATTTGTTATTATCTAATTTCATAAAACTCCCAATCGCAGCGAAATGGACTTTTTCATTCATCATATCTGTGATACTTTGTTCTGTATTCTTAATTTCCATCGAAAAATTAGCATTATTATATTTATTTTTAAAATTCGCAATATATTTTGGTAAGATATGCGTACCAGGTATTGTAGAAGATGATATTCTAATAATTTCCACATAATTATTATTTAATTTCGAAATTGAGGTTTGATACTCCTTTAATAGACTCCAGATTTGTTTTGAATAATCAACCAAAAGTTCACCTTGTTTAGTTAATTTAAAATCTCTTGTAGATCTCTCAATAAGACTACAATCAAAGAATTTCTCTAATTGACTAACTTGTTGAGATAAAGCACTCTGAGTTAAGGATATTTCTTCAGCGGCATTTGAGAAATTCTTTTCTTTTGCTAATATAATAAAATTATATAAGAATTCAATTCTAATAGACATTTAAATCATTTATTTTTAGAAATCATTTATCTTGCAATAGA
>JBHLQA010000095.1:0-9669 GCA_048885285.1 Candidatus Odinarchaeota archaeon | reverse complement strand
AGAATATCTAAAAAACGAAGTTATACTAGTAAAATATCAAGAATTCCGAGATATTGCTTATATAATAAATAAAACTTCCTTAGGATTATATTTTAGTTATTTAGCTAGAAATTCAATTTACTTTGAAAATTGTTCTGATTATTATCGATTTGCTGAAAAAAATTACCAAAATATTTTAGATTTTTGTAATATAACAAAATTTGAAAATAGGTATTCCAAAATTTGTGAAAAAGGAGTTTTATATGAAATTTTAAGTAAATTTGTTGCAATATTAAGGGGAATTCTTAATAAAAATCCTAAATATTATTCAGAGAAATTAAAAGAGTTATTGTTAAAATTAAAAGAAATTAAAACTAAAGGATTTCAAAAATACATTTTATATACTCAAATTGAAAGTATTTACCTATTGGAGCATAATACTAGTGTATTGTTAGAAAAAATAAAAATTGATAATCCTTTAATTTCTAATTATTCTTTTGAAGAAAATTTTATTTATGATCTTGAGGAAAATCTTAATAAAATAAATAGAGTAAGAAATTGGATCAAAAATATATCTGATAAATATAGAATCATTCAAAATAATCTTTTAAAATTACATTCTGGAAAATTTATTAATTATTTAGAATTATATCGCACAGAATTTACTAATTATGAATATATAAATGTAAAAAAATTTAATAGATTACTAGAGCAAATGATTAAAAAGGCTTTTGAGGCTTATAACTCTGAAGTTATTGAAATCATGAATTGTTTGAGTAATACATTGCATAATAATATCATCAATGAGAGTGTTCTTAGGAAGTTTGAAATTGAATATAATGCATTAATTAATTTAGATGACCTATTAAAGAACTTCATTAAAAATATTTTTCAGAAGCCTCTTCTCCGAGAATTTACATCAAAACATTACAAGAAATTAAATTCACTCATTTCAGCTAAACACGCAGAATTTGATAAACAAATATTGAATTATATTAATAAAACATTACTAAACTTCGAAGAATTTAGAAATAGAAACGTTCTCTCTTTAGAAGAACAAAAGTATCAATTCAAATCAGAATTAAAACCTACTCTTCAAAAACTTCTTAATCTAAGTTTTAACCTGGATGAAAAAGTTTTATCTTACCCTCTATTCATTGATATCGAAGTGAAAAATAAGATCTTAAAGGAAAACAATCCTGAAATTATTAATCTTAGAATTGAGAATCCGAATTTAACAGATATTGAAAATCTAAAATTATATTTTTTTATGTCGAACTCTTTTCATTCTAAATTGAAATCTACTAATATTAAACGACTTAAAGCAAATGAAAGGAGAAGAATTAAAATTAAAATTATACCTAAAGAACCAGAAACTTCTCTTTTTATGGTGATGGCAGAATATCAGCATACTAATAAAACATTTTGGATGCCCTCAATAAAAATTAAATTTAAGGTTGAAAGATCCGAACAAATTACACCTTATAATTATAATAGATATAATACTCTAAGGCTCTCTCAAACTCAAAATGAGTTCTTTAGAACAACTTATAAAATTATAAGAATTTATCTTTAAATGCTCATCTGGACTATATCTTAGAAATGATAATCTTTTTGTAATTTAATTTCCTTTTACATTTTGAAAATGAATAATAGAGAAATTCCAGAATCTGAAGAATCTAAGAAAGAAAGTGTAAACGACACAAAAAGGTGGTCTTTTTGTCCCGTATGTGGAAATATTCTTCCAGAAGTCAAAAACCTTAAGTTTTGTATAAAATGTGGGATGAATCTTCAATATTTAAAGGAACATAAATATATTCAAGCAAATAAAGTACAAAATCCTTATATCACACCCACCTTATCTCCTCAATCTTACAAACCTCCAATTAAATATGGTCCAAAAAAAATTTCAGATGAAGAAGTATTTGATACAAAAGAATTAAAATTATGGAGTACTTTATCTTCCTTTGGGATTCCATTATTGGCCTTTGTTATAATAAATATTGCAACTGCGGCAATTATTATTATTATATTGTTCTTTTCTTTTAGAATTGAATTTTTATATGATTTTTTATCAAATCCATATTTCATAATATTTACTTTATTTATTGAACTGATTTTTATACTTATTCCTGTATTGTATGTAGGTCAATACCTTCAAAATCCTACTTTAAAAAACAGATTAGGCTTATTAGGTTTTACTAGAGAAGGCTTTGATAAAGTAGGATTAATTCAAGAAATCTTAATAGGAATAGGATTTGCTATAATAGGAATTGTATTAGTATTGGGATCATCCTTTATAACTGAGATATTTTTAGAATCTGCTTTTAATGTTACATTTAGTGATGCTTCAACAGAGACAGATCTACTATTCTCTTCAACAAATCTTCTCATCATTATCATTTTTTCTATTTTAATGATTCTTGTTATAGGGCCTTCTGAAGAAATATTATTTAGAGGATTTATGCAGAAAGGCTTAACCCGAAATTTAGGAAATCGGGGAGGAATTCTACTTACCGCTTTTATATTTGCGATTATTCATGTCTTAGGAATTATTTCAATATATTTAAATAGTCCATTATATTTACTTATTTTATTTATTTATTCATTTATTCCTTATTTTGTTATCTCGCTTTTACTAGGATTAATTTACTATTGGCGGAATGAAAATCTGATTGCTGTTATTATTACTCATGGTGTATATGACACATTAACGATAATTCTAGCTTACCTACTTCCACAAATATTCTAAATTTTACTCTAAATCACCGATCATGATAGAAAAATTCATAGAACTAGCAAAAGAAAAAAGTTCAAATATTGGAATTGGGTTAGGTACTTCTGAATTTCATAATCAGAAAATTTTACAAGCTAGCTTGAATTTTGTAGGATTGAATAAGGCGAATGTCCACATTTTTGGTAATTCAAATCAAATAGCAAATCTTCTTGAGAAAACTCCAGAAAATTCTTTAAATTCTCAAGTAAAATTTATTAAATGTCAAATCCCTGAATTTGCAATTTTAACTTCATTAATTAACGACACGATTCAATCTATTGTGAGGGGTTCTATGTGCTCAAGTAAATTCTTACAAAACCTTAAAAAAGAATTAAATGGTGAAGAAATTAATAGATTAGCATTACTGGAAACTAACCTTAGACAACAATTCTTTTTTGGACCAGTAGGGATTGATGAATGTAATAATTTTAAAAATAAAATTCATTATTTAGACTTAGCAATACAAAAACTGAGGGAATTTAAGATAATACCAAAAATTAGTATTTTAAGTGGGGGTAGAATAAGTGATATCGGTCGGGATAGCAAAGTTGATAAATCTATTCAGGATGCTGATAAAATAGTTGAATTATTCAAAACCAAAATTAAAGATTTAGAGATTTCTCATGATGAGATATTAATCGAAAAAGCTATCGAAAATAAATCAAATTTAATACTTGCACCTGATGGTATCTCTGGAAATTTAATTTATCGTACATTAGTTCACTTAGGTGGAGGCAAAGCATATGGGGCAATTTATATGGGATTAAATCATATCATAATCGATACTTCAAGAGTAGGTGATTTTTCTGAAATAGAAGGTGCTTTATTATTAGCACTTGCTTTATCAAAATGATAATTTTATTACCTCTTATAAATCGATAATCTAAACTTAAATTATGGATTAAATTGCTTTGTTATGAACACTTAAGAATTGATATTTAGGAATTATTTATTTCAATATGTTAAGAATATCTATTAAAAGAAGTATTAATATTCTCAGAGAAACAAATTACATTAAAAAAAATAAAAAGGAAAAAAAATGTTATTTAACTTAAAGCTCCAATAAGCGTCGCAAGGAGTATAACTATCCCTCCAATCCAACACCCAAATATAATTAATAAAAGTCCAAGTACTCCTAAAATAGCGGGTGTGTAATGTATTGGTTTTATTCCTAATAGAATAACAATAATTGAAAGGACAACAGCAACTATTTCAATATATAATCCAAAACTCCAAAACTCCAAAATACCTATCAAATGCAATATCGATTCTATCAGCGCAACAATCCCACCAATTATTGCTACAACACACATAGCTTTATCTGATGCTTGCAACTTGCTCCATACCATTTGATTCACCTTTCTTATTTTTATGATATTTTTTATCAAAAAATAGAATAGAACAATTTATAAATTTTAACTAAGATTACATTAATAAATAGAAAAATAGGATTCTTATTTCTAATTATTTCCAATAAAAAGAAATTAGGAATATTTTTCAATAATATAATTTTGTAAGGAGCACACATATTTTTCAAGATTTAATATGAGAATTCTCTGTTCCATTTTACGAAGATATGACACATCTAAAAAATTGAATAACTCTTTTAATCTGTTAATACCATCAAATAATTCTACGATTGTTTTCCAATCATTAGCCCATTCATAATCTTGAAATTCTTCTATTTGTAAAATTTTTTACAACTCCCTTTAAGATTATATTTTTTTAAGTACTACACAATAATTTGGCTTAAAAAATGTTAAGATACTCCAAGAAAAGTAATTTACACTAGTATAAATCAGAAAAGAAAAATCTAAATGTTAAGTAGAGAAATGAAGGATTTAAATCCCTGTCTAATAGCTTAATATTGAGATATTAAACAACCTGGTATATCTTCTTAAATAGCAGATCAATAGAATTTGAAAACTTATAAGAATTAAGTGATATTTATTTTAATCAAATCAAACAATATTCATAAATAATACTTGTAAAATTATTTTATTCATTTTCTTCTATCATTAAAATATTCTTTTAATATGCCCTCATCACAATTTCAGGCTCTTATTAACACATTAAAATCAGGAAATATCTCGAAATTTGTAAGTTTAGTCAAAAAACTTACTGAACATTACCCTTCTTATATTACAGATTCAAAAGATTATGATAAATTCAAAACTAGTCTCAAAAAGACTTATTATGATACGCTCTCAAAATGCCTCTATTACATGAGATTTGATGACTTTAGCCAATTATTTAACAATTCTGATAGGATAGGGATCTTTATTGATGTCGCTAATCTTGATGTTGTAAAGATTATTAGTAAATTGCATGTAGATGGCATTAAAATGGGAGATACGGGTAGAATTATTGAACTTATTCGCTTTTTTAATGAATACAATTTATTTGAGAGAAAATTATCTGCAGATGAATTAAAAATAGTTCAAGAAATAAAAAACTCCGATAAACTACTTATATACACCTTAAAAGATTTATTTGGAAAGGTTACAGATTCACTAATATATTATGTCTGTAAAATTATGCCACACGATTATGTAGTATGGCTACGGGATCGAGATTTTATAGTCGATCCCAACTTTTTAAAAAATTGGACGGATAATTTCTCTATCTATGGTTTAAGTGTTAGAAATTTAGGAAGAGTAGAAGATTTTATAAAAAAGGTGGAAACTACGCAAAACTCCGGAAATTTAGATAATGGATTCTTAACCTTAAGATTTAATCCTCGCTACATTATTAATTATGAGAGCCAACGTATTTTACGTGAGTATCATGAAATACATCTTGTTTATCCAGAGAATATAAAAAAAAATAAAGAAAAGATTCTCGATAAAAATAATTATAATTTTTATAGTCTATCAATGGTAATTTTCGGGGGACTAGGACCAGAAGGTTTTGGGTTCACCTATTCTACACCTAAAGGAGAAGTTATAGAAATTTGCTCCGATCAAAGAGAAACTGAAGCTATCATAATAAAGTTCAAACAGTACCTAAAGAGAAAATTTTTAGATAAGCTTGAAAAAGAAATGGAAAGTTTAAAAATAAATATTGACATTAGAAGAAAAGTTATTCAATATTTATCGGATATTATTAATCCTAAAGAATTAATTAGTTATAATGACAAAAATTCAATTTTAAGAAAAATAAGAGATTTCTTATTTCAGTTTGATGAAATTCAAAAGATAAAAAAATCTGAACTTGAAGATATCCTCCTGAATATTTCTATTGCTATTTCAGTCATACTTAAAAGTGTTAAAATGAAAGATCAATTCATGACTCGGATGGAGTTAGTGGCTAACAATAAATTAAAATCTGAAGATTTAGCAAAACTCACGAGTTTAAAAGGAAAATCTCATTATGATGTATTACGGGAAAGAATTTTTCTCCAAAATAAACCAAAATGGTTTTTCAAGGACTATCCTGAAGAAATAAAAGAATTTGAAGATGAATATTATAAACTCGCTGGAAGAAGATGGAGATGGTAGATTAAGATCTTTAATAATACTTTTCTACTAATTGTTTTTTTTAAAATTCTTCCAATCAAGTGAAAGAACTTGAAATAAAATTTTTTAATTATTAAAACAAAAGTGTTGATTAAATGGGAGAGGAGGGATTTGAACCCCCGACCACTTGGCCCCCAGCCAAATTAACTTGATTAGTTAAATACTAATTAATGTATCATACCAATCTAGACTACCCTCCCACTTAAGAAAGGGGTCAGTATATTATATAAAGAATAGTGAAAACTGGTAATTAAATCTTTTTTGTTCCAATTCCTTAAACTTAAACCAATAATTTTTATATTCTTTTAAGAGTTTTCTATATTAAATTTTAAATTATATTCATCTATATTTCTAAAAACATGCGTTCCAGAAAACCATTTATAATCTTTTGGCCTCAATATTTTGATGTAAAAAGAAGTCGTAGTGATGGTAGACGAATTCCTAAGAAATTTGCTTCAGAAAAAGTTAGTTTAGAAGATATCTCCAAATCAGCACAGAATTTAGGTTATAATACACAGATTGAAAGAGGTTATAAATATTCTAGAACATGGTGGGATAACGCGGGAAGAATATTAATAGATTTAAAGGGTAAAAAAAAAAGCAAAGTAATGCTGGAAGTAGCTAAAGAAATTAGAAAACTACACACAAAAGGATAGAATCCCTATTATGCATGAATTTTCCTTTGCCCTTAATATTTTTAAAGTTGCTGAAGCTACAGCACTTAAATATAATGCTAAAAGAATAACGGAAGTTTTACTTGAAATTGGGGAATTAACCCTTATAGTTCCTGAACTCCTTCAACGGTCTTTTGAAATGGCTACTACAGGGACAATAGCAGAGGGAGCAAGATTAACAATAACAATAACACCTGGAAAAGTTAAATGTAGAGATTGTAATAAAATTTCAGAGGTATCTATAACCCGAGAAGCACAATTAACTGGACTCCAACTTTTTAAATGCTCTCATTGTGGTAGTAATAATACGGAAATTATTGAAGGTAAAAAAGCAAACATAAAAAATATTAAAATTCAAGAATAACTTAATTATTGTTGCTGAAAACTTGGAAGACTAGGGAATTTTTGAAATATTTTCACTTTTAAAATTTAGACTAAAATGCCATTAAGTAACCCATGTTGACCTGGTCTACTAGTTATTTTTGCATTCCCTAATTCGGTCTCAACAATAGCTCCTTTTGTTAGTACATGTCTTCGATTCAAATCTTTTGAAGCATCATTGCTTTCGAATCGTAAAATTCTAACTTTTTTTGTTTTATTCGTATTTGGATTTGTTACATTGATAAATTGAGACGCAAATAGTCTAATTTTAAAATTACCTCCCATAGTACGTTGTGTTTTTTTTTTTTCTTGCCCTATTTCAGCGTCAATCCTAGGGCGTTCTAATTCTCTTTTTCTTTTCTTTTTGAAATATTTATATTTCTTCCCTGTATATTTTCGCTTACTTCTTGCTTGAGACCTTGCCATGAAATACTTACCAAATTAAAACCGATTGAATATTTAAAATAGGAAAGGATATCTTTAAAATTTTTTTAAAATCCCCCTTAATTATGATTTATTAAAGTAAAATAAATATAGAATAAATTTTTATTTATTATATATCATTAATCTATCTATTCAATAAAATCGTCTCTAATTCTCAGGAAAATGATGGAAAATAATTTTCACAAAAAGCCATTGGATCATGAACAATATGAGAAGATGCTTCAAACAGGAACAACAACCGTTGGTATTAAACTAAAAGATGGAGTTATTATTGCCACTGATTCACAAGCCACTGCAGGAACCTTCGTGGCATCTAAACAAGCTCAGAAATTATTTGAAATTAATAAATATACCGCTGCTACCATAGCAGGAGGAGTTGCGGATTGCCAGTATGTCGTAAATCAACTTCAAGCTTTGTCTCGTTTAAAAGAGATTGAAGAAGGAGAAGTGCCTGAGCCAAAGTATGTAGCTAGCATTTGTAGAAACATTCTGTTTAGTGGTAGAAGCTATTTTATAAGTATGATGATTGTAGGAGGTTATTCATTAAAACAGAAAGATGGAGTCCTTTATGGGATTGATCTTCTAGGGACGTTATTCGAAGAGAACAGCTATTTATCTTTTGGTTCTGGAAGTCCTTTCAGCCTTGGAGTTTTAGAATCGGAATGGACTCCTAATTTAGCTAAAACAAAAGGTATTGAACTTGTAAAAACAGCTATAAACAGTTCAAAAGAAAGAGATGCGGGTTCTGGTTATGAACTACAAATTTGCACTATAGATAAAAATGGTTTTAAGCAAGTTGAATAATCATTTTTATTAAGATCTAATATTTTCTAACTTTTTCTCTGTTTTATTCCTTCTTTTGCGATGAATTATTATTAGAACTAAAGAAACGGTTCCAACTGATAAAATTATCAAACTAATTATCATTATAGACATAAAGAGATTACTAAATGAAGATAAAGGATCAGTACCTAATCGAATTTCTTTTCCATCATTAAATCCATCTCTATCTGTATCAGAATCACTTGGATCAGTTTTGTAAATATTAACCTCATCACCATCACTTAGACTATCATCATCAGTGTTAAAATCAGTTGGATCTACTTTAATTCTATATTCTTCCAGATTTGAGAGCTCATCATTATCACCATCAAAAACAGCATCCCCAAGTAGTATACCATAACAAAAATCCAGTACTATCAAATTTTAATAATAAAATATCCCTATTTTCCCTGTTATTTTTCTCTAATTTGAATTTGTTTAAGCTCATTAAAAACATATATGAATCCATTTAATTTTTCACTATTAGCATTCATAATTGTCCAGATTAGATGTTTAAATTTAGATACACCGCTTTTATAATAGCCTTCCATATATGGAATATCTATTCCACTTGGGTACGCCCTTCCTGGATGAGAATGAAATATGCTAATGAGTTGATAATTATATTCTTTAGAATAAGTACTCGAAAGTTCTATTAATTTAGTATAGTCATCCATTAAAAATGCAATTGGACTTTTATGGCTAGATTCAATACATTCAAATTTTTTCCCATAGAAATGATAAAAAAATTCATCTTTACTATTGGGTTTTTTTTGCTCCTCAATCCTACCAAAAATCAAACCACAAGCTTCATTCGGCTTGGCTTTCTCAACACAAAGTTTAATCTCTTCTAAAACTTCAAAATTCACAAAGAGAATTATATCTTTTTCAAGTTTCAATTGTTAAATATCTAACCCCCTAATTAAACTATCGTTAAAGCTGCATTCAGAGCAGCTAATCTTGCTTTTTCAGCATTCGCACCTAACCCTATTATCACAACATCATTTTCTTCTAATTGAGCATTTTTTTTAGTAAAAAGAGTATCAATGTAATTGAAAGTAGTAGCTTCAATTTT
>JBHLQA010000094.1:0-9700 GCA_048885285.1 Candidatus Odinarchaeota archaeon | reverse complement strand
TTATTACATCTCACTAAGATCTACTCCACATTTCTCACAGAATCTCTGTTCTTTACTCATAATACGGGCTCCACAATTTTTACAATAATTTAGGTCTTCTCTTAGACTTTTTTTTGTTTCCTTTACTTCTTTAGTTTTTCTAGATTTAAAATATTCAGTATAATCATCTTCAGGATAGAGTTCTTTCTGAAGTGAAGTGATTGTGTCATTCAACCACAACATGAAAATATATTTTTCAGTATCCTCAACAGTTCTGAAAGATTTATAATTTTCAATTTTTTTATCTGGGGCTTCTATGAATTTATCTTTCCCAATTTCTATGAAAGTATTGTAAAATAAAATTCCATCATAAATCAAATTTCGTATTTTCCGATTCTTTTCAACTTCATAGGCTAAAGCAAATCCCGTACACCCTTCCTGTATCATTTTCATTAAACGAATTAAAAAATTTAATTTATTGATCTTTCTTTCTTTAAAGATCTTAACATTTTCTTCTAATTTCATTACACCTAGTTGTTTTGTAATACAAATAATAGAATGATATTATCAAAAGGTATTTCAGTAAGAAAGAAAAGAAAAAATTTGTATAAAAATTTTTTTAAGTATCATAGGAATGTTTTTTTTTTGGAAAATAGAGGTGTTAAATAAAAATATAAATATGCTAATAATTAATTATTGTAGTAAAGGAATATATTGATATCAAATAGTCAATACCCCTCTAAGTTATTTTTTTATGGTAATTGTAGAAGCTGGAATTAATATCGGTAAGAAGAACCTAGTTGATATTAAGTATCATTCATCTTCAGATAAATCTTTAGATCCTAATTTACGAGCAAAATTTTTAGCGGGTTTAAAAGATTTTATCACAGAGATTTTTGATGATGAGATTGATGTTATATCTCTAAAAGATTTTGAAATTATTTGTCATTATACAATGATTCAATTATTAGATAAAATTGATAGTAAACCACAACCTTTATTATCATTTTCTATAATAGAAAGTGGAACAAATCGTAAGTTGGTAAAAAATCGTTTAGAGCAAATACTCTCTCAATTTCTTAGAATATATTCTCTCAGGGATATTTCTTTGAAGGATCCTAAGTATTTTAAAGCTTTTGTACCCCAGATGGATGAGATTCTTGGAGATCTGAGATTAAAAATAGAGGATCGTATTAAATCCGTTTTTAGAAAATAGAATATAGCATAATCCATTATAACCCACAAGTAAAAAAAATATAAAACAAATTTATCTAATCAAAAAGGCTTTAAATAATGCAATTATCCCGAAATCAAATGCTATCATGGCAAAAATCTCTACAAAAATTGATCCAAAGAGACCCCCCAACAAATTAAGCAAAAGCCCTACAATAACTATAAACATTGCTGAAAAGAGCCATTGAATCCTTTTTTTAGTTTCTTCTTGAACCTTTCTTGTCATCATCCCATACTTATAAATAACGTATATAGCTAAAGCAATCCGGATAAAATTTACGAAAATAAACAACTGTTTTGGAGTTATAGTATTAACAATACCATCTTCATAATCTTCCATATTTAATTCAGGAATCCAGATAAAATATCCAAAACTCATAACAATTAGCATAACTATCATTGTCCCTAAGTATCTGAAACTCATTGCGACATCTTCAAATTTTTCTAATACAAATACCGTCATCACTAAAGATATAAAGATAATATTATAAAGAATCTGAGATGTTATCATGAGGGGAATAATAACTTTGGCATTAGTGGTTATTAAATGGTAAATGGTATAAGTCAAAAATCCTCCTGTAACAGAGAAGAAAAATAAGGAAAACCATTTATTTAATAAGTTATCTGGATTTAAAAATAATACATTAATTCCTACTATTAATGCTAAAGCGACGGTAATTATTGCCGTAATTATCTTTATAATATTAAGAGGATCCATGGCACAGTAGGCAACTCCTAATTTCATCAAAAGTTTATTTAAAATATAATAAAACTCTATTATATAAAATATTTCTTCTCTCCATGAATTAAGATTAATTTTTTTTTTGAGTAGATATTTAAAAATCAAAGAAAATCTAATTTTCCGAATTCAAATTCAAAAGTAATATTCTAAAATCTATTTCATGCATCTTTAAAAATATCTTCTACAAGGCTATTATCCTCTTCACTTTTAAAATGATGGAGAGCTCCTGTCCAATCTTTTAATAGATTTTTATATTTTTCTTCAAATTTTTGGACAAATTCTTTTAATGGAGCTCGTATTTCTGAACTTTGAGTTCCTTTTATAAATAATGCTCCAAATATTTTATCTCCATATTCAAGAAGTATAGTTATATCCCCATGGTCGATTTTTTTTAAAGTTTCGGTAGATTTAGTCATTTCTTTTATAAATGCTGTGATGGCAGAGAACATTCCGGAAACCAATCCTGGATCTTGAACTTCTTCACTTCGAAAAGCATAGTTAAAAACACCTCTCCCATCTCCATATATGATGTAAAGTCCTTGTTTTTCAACTTTTTCAAAGGTATACTTAAATTCTGGTTTCCAGATATCGATAAAACCATTGAAAAAAAGATATTTAAGGGTAAAGAAGAATCGATTTTTCTCATTTTCATCTTTTGGTTTAAGCATATCCAAGAATTTATCCACTTTAAGAATATTTAGTAATTCTCTAACTTCTTCTCGTTCTTTTTCAAATTTTTTTCCATATGGTTCTTTCTTTTTTGATATTAAGTATTGTGATTCTTCTCGTTTATAATCATCCATGGAGAAAAAATCTGTAAGTGTTGAAAAAACAATCTTTTCTAAGTTCTTCTCATCAATAGGAATATTTTTTGTTTTAAATGACTTTCTACTATAAAATAACATAAGAGTCCAAATTATTATATTAAAAATATACCTAGAATATAGATAAGGAAGTGCCAATACACCTAATACTCCTTCTAAATAAGCACTTAATGCAGCAGTTCGAAGTGTATAAAACCTGAAATTAAAAATAATGGTATAACTAGTCTGACCTGTAATCCAATATTCTTCTGGGTCAAAATTAATTAATGTAGGCATTGCAAGACGACTAAGGAGAACTGAAAAAAGTATTATCACCGGAAAATACATAACAAATCCTAAGAACGTAGATTTTATATATTTCATAATAAATGCTAAAAGCCCTGCCATTATGATAATGGGGAGCAATTCTAAAACAACAAAATTAAAAATTATCATAAGATCAAAAGAAATTGCTGAATCTAATGTAGGATTCACAAGAGGGATAAATTTTGCAGAATCAATAATTTTACTGCTATTTGGAAAGCCAATAGAAAATAATGGTTGAAACAATACTACATTTAGAAGTAAAAATATAACAATAGCACCAAAAGCCGCAATTATTACATAGTAGAAATTTGTATAATTAATGTTTTTTATTTTTTGACTCCTATTTTTCCACCAATCAATTATTTTTATAAAAATTAGTATGGATATTGGTTCAAAAATTTTAAGAAATAAGATAAATATTACTGAAGCCATAATAAAGTAGGCAAAGAAGTATATAATGGTAAAAATAGAAGATGTATATTGGATCATAAACGATATTAGAGATAATATTGAAATGGGGGCACCAACCGTATAAAGACTTTTATATGTCTGCGATCTTATATCTTCTCCGATGTATCTACCTTTTAATGCAACTTGTGAACTAAAGAGTAATTCAATACTAAAGATAAAGATTGCTAAGTAAACAAATAAAATCTCAAGAAACCATCCTAAAGCACTTTCTTCTGTAATTGCAGGATCGGACTCTAATCCTGAAACAGATAAAATAACTTGTAGAAGGTAAAGGGATATGGGGAGAAGTACTATTAATAGTTTTAGGATTTCTTTTTCTCTTGTCCAATCATTTTTTAAAATTCCCTTACGTATTAATTTCTTAGGTCCTTCTGTAAATTGATAAGTTACATAGTTTAGGTTTGATTTTGATGATCCCTCTTCTTTTCTTAAACGATTCCACAAATATAATATAGAAATGAAAGGTGCTACAAAAAAAATATAAGGTAAGGTTATTAATGGATAAAAAGCGAAAAGTGATACAAGCGAACCAAAGTGTGTTGCTAAAAAACTTAGACCTTGTGTCTCGGTAGTATTTTCTAAATATTCCAGAGAATTTTCTGCTTGAAAAATAATAGGGAGAAACCAATATACGATATAAAAAATTAAGATTCCTAAGTATATTCTTAAATAAAGCTTTCCGATAAACATTTTTCGAATGAAAAAATAGGGGATAATCAAAATCAATATTGGAATGACATTAAGAATTATTGTGAAGAAAAAATCAATAGCACTCATTCTATTCTCATATTTATTTTTTTTTAGAATTATATTTAAGAAAAAATTGCTAATTTAATTATAATTATTAAGGTATTTTTGAATATTTTTAATTTTAGTAGTATGATAAATAACCACAAAATTGGATTAATAATAGATGATGATTTCTCATCAAAAAATAAGCCCCCATATCCTCATCCTGTTTTTTTTTCATATGAAACTCCACTTAGAATTCAATCTATAATATCTTATTTAGAAAATAAGAATATTTTTAACGATAATAGAGTAAAATTAATAAAAGCAAAAGAAATAGAAGAATCTATTATTTCATTAGCCCATACAATGTATTATATCGATTCTATTAAACATCTATCAAGTTTAGAAAGTGCTATATTAAATGAAGAGGTGTTTATTACAAAAGATTCGTTTAAATTGGCTAAAAAGGCAATCGGTGGAGCAATTCAGGCAATTGAATCAGTTGTCAATAAGGATGTAATGCAATCTTTCGCCCTTATTAGGCCTCCTGGTCATCATGCTTTAAGAGAAAGCGGATCAGGTCTCTGTATTTTCAATAATATTGCGAATTCAATTCTATATTTACGTAAAAAACGCAATTATATTAAAAAGATTGCAATTCTTGATATTGATAATCATTTTGGAGATGGACTAGCGCAATTTTTTTATGAAGATCCGAGTGTTCTCTATTTCTCTATTCATGAATTTGACTTTATTGAAGGAGATATTGGATTTATAAATGAATTAGGGGCAGGAGAAGGTCTTGGAAAGAATATTAACTTTCCAATTCCAATGAATAGTGTTGATGATGATTTTTTAGAATTTATGGAAATCGCTGAACCAGTTTTAAGAGAATTTCGTCCAGATATAATTATAATAGCTGCTGGTTTTGATATGCATTATACTGATCCTATTGGTAATTGCTTATTAACATCGAGTTCATATTATAACTTTACTGAAAAACTATTGAAAATTGCTGAAGATATCTGTGAAGGAAAATTAAGTTTTATTCTTGAAGGAGGTTATAGTCTATTAGGTTTACCTGTTTGTGTTTATTCTGTAATTCAAGCTTTATTTAAAGAAAAATATGAAAGACCACTTTTTGAATATCTTGATTTTTCAAAAAAATCGAAAAAAAAAGAAATAAATAAAATAAAGTCTACTCTAAAAAACCTTTTAGTTAATTACTGGTCTTCAATAAAATAAAAAAATTGAAATGATTTATACTAAATCCTTTAATTTTAAAGCATATTCTTGAGTTGCAAAGAGAGCATCTCTAGGACCTGCTTGGGGATTAATATAACATACTAACGCCCCCGTACCTCCGATTGGAACAGGACAAATTATAATATGCCCTTTCCCTGTAATATTAGTACCAATTTTTCTTTCTTCAGTATTCTCTACAATCATATATTTAATTCCTTGAATAGTGATACTACTGATTCCCTTTTCACCTAACTCAAGCTTTTGGTTTAGCAGTTCATTGATTAAACCTAAATCACCAGCAATATTCCAATTTTCAGTTTGAGTTAGCAAATTCCCCTCCTTACTTATTATCGCTACTCCAAAAATATTTTGTTCTTCATTTAATAATCCATCGATAATTGCTTCAATTTCGGACATTTCCACCAAAATATTTATAATTAAATTGTTATAATAACATAAATAAAATCAATCATAAATTTAAATATAATTTAAAAATAAATTGAAAAACACACGGTGAAATTATTTGGCATTTAGAATGTGGAGAAAAGCGGTTCTTCTCTCTTTACGTGAAAAAAGAGTATTTATTGTATTCACTTTAATTTATACTACTCTGATTTTTTTAACTTCTTTTTTCATAGATTTAGGTTTCGAAGGTATGTTTGGAGATTTTGTTTGGAATTTTGTACTTATCTTTCTTGGAACATCTTTATTTCTATCTTTGCTTTATGCTTGGATTTTAGTTTCCAGAAAAAGACGAATTTGGGCTACATTTAAATGCATTGGTTATACCAACAAAAATATATTATCCTTGGTTTCAGGTATGATCTTTTTTACTACAATTGTAGGGTTTTTAATAGTAATCGAGGCATTATTGCATTATACTGCCATTGTTGCTTACCTTAACGGAGTAGGTATAGAAATTTCTCGTCCAATTTTAGTTGACTTACTTCCTGTAGTTATCACAAGTTTGATATTTATAGGAGTTCAAATAATTGCGTTTATTCTCGCTTATAGAAAAGTCCTTAAGGTGAGACCAATAATAGCACTAAAAAAAGTAGGTGAATAAGGAGGTAGAAAAAAAATGTCAGAAAAAGATATTATGATTGAAGCTGTAGACGTTAATAAAGAATATAGAAGAGCTGGCGCTATAATACGCGCTTTAGCAGATGTCAATTTAAAAATAAAATCTGGAGAATTTGCTATAATTCAAGGTCCTACTGGTTGTGGTAAATCTACTCTCCTTAATGTTCTTTCTGGATTGGATCTCCCAGATTCAGGGAGAATCATATTTGATGGAGAGAACATCGCCAGATCAACAGAAGACAGATTAAGTAAACTTAGAAGACAGAAAATTGGATTTGTGTTTCAAGATTTTAATCTTGTGAGAACTTTAACTGCTATAGAAAATGTTGAATCGGTTTTGTGGCCAACTGTTTTACGACAGAAAGAAATTGAAAATCGAGCGATTGCAGCATTAAGAGATGTTGATTTGCTTGATCGTAAAGATCATTTTCCCGTACAAATGTCTGGTGGAGAAAAACAGAGATGTGCAATTGCTCGGGCCATAATTCATAGACCTCGGGTTATTTTAGCAGATGAACCCTCAGGAAACTTGGATCCTCAATCTGAAAAAGAAGTTATGGGGTTATTGAAAAAAATAAATAAAGAAATGGAAACTACTGTTTTAGTAGTAACACACAGAGACTTATCTGCTTATGGAACCAAAACAATTAGCATGGATGGCGGGAAAATCATTTCTATTAAATAAAATATAATTCATTTTTTATTTCTTTTTTTAAAATTTATATATGAAACTTAAAATAGTCACTTAATAAGTGCAATTATACTTTTTACACAATTGATATTATATAAAAAAGAGATTCAAAACAAAAGTATAAATATTCTTTAATTGTTGAATAGTATTAATGAATTTAAAATCATTAAATCTCTTATATATGGGGGTTAAATTTGGGTTGGGGTCGTGTTATTAAGTCTGGATGTGCAGGTATGTGCTGTCTTATTCCAATGGCACTTGTTTCATTTAGATTTCTTAACCTCACTGAGGGAATCACAAGTGGATTGATTGTGAATATTGATGATGCAATAGCAAAAATTTCTAATATATTTGGTGATTTTGGTATAATAGTCGAACTTTTAATTAGTATGTCTTTTGGAGCTATACTAATCTTCTTATTTCCAATTCATTGGTGCTTATTTTATGATCCAAATGACGTATTGCTATTAATAGCAGTAACTGTTCCTTGGATTCTATGTTGTGCTATTACTAGTGGTTTATTTGCTCACTCTCCACGTGGAGGGGTACATACTAGTCTTGCTATAGGAATAGGCTATGCGATTATACTTTCTCTAGTTTATATTATATTAGCATTGGTGATTCCATTTGGATTTGGTTCAGCAATATTAGACGGCTTTGTGCACGGATTAACTGATTTATATTACATACCTGCTGTTCTTACAGCTATATTGGAAGGTACATTAGTAGGTGCCGTATTTGGGGCATTTATTGGAAGTTTGAAGTATAAATCAAAAGGTGGAAAAGAAAAGAAAAAAAAGAAGAAAACTAAAGTCAAAGATGAGGGGCTAGAAACGGGCGAAATGTTCGCTAGAGAAGTTGTAGAAGAAGTAAAAGCCCCTACATCTGATTACTGTAAAAACTGTGGAGCTAAATTGACTAGTGAAGACTTATTTTGCATCAATTGTGGAGCAAAAAAGTAGATATGAAATAACTTACAATTTAAAAGACTATTAAAAATTATCAATTTTTTTGAATCTGTCTATAGTTCTAATAGAAAATATATTAATTATTAATTCATAGTATTTTATATTAATATTAAAAGTTCAATGTAATAGTCTAAATTATGTCTAAAGAGATAAAAGGGATAATAGTCAGCCGCCTAATTGTTTTAATCTCAATAATTTTAGTTCCTATTGCGATTTTTTTAATATATAACTTCGCTAATTTTACATTATGGTATACAAATGACCCTACAATTATATTTATTGTAATTAAAATATTAAGTCCATTTGTTTTTAGTGTTTCATGGTTATTCTTCATGATACTATTTATTAATCGCTTTGCTAATACTCTTGATGATTTTGATAAAACTATAAGTGTAGTTCCCTCCAGATTAAAATTCTTCTATGGTATAAATGCTATTTATATTATGTTAATTTTCATTTTTCCTATAATTACACCAATAATTTCTATTCTAAGCTTTGCTTCTATGGCATGGAGGTTAACAACATTTAGAAAAAAACGATGGGAGGATGATACAAAGATCTCAACTATAACATGGGTTATGATGATCTTAGCATCCATAATTCCAATATTCTGCGCTGCAAGTGTTTTACCTAGCTTTTTAGCATTAGCCGATTTCTTATGGAATGTTTTATGGTTGCCAATATTGCCATATTTATTTAGTATCTCTTATTCACTATTTACTGCATTAGCTATTGGGTCTTTTATATTATTGTTGTATAATTCTGGTATTAGCGAATATGAACAATTATGGGTAGATTCTACTAAAAGGGATATTATCTGGAATATTCGAATTCTTGAGATATTTCTTTTTGCTTTTTTCTTATTTCTAGATCTCTCTAAGTTTGAAATAATTGAATTATTTTATTGGGGAGGTTTTATTCTCATTATTTTTATTTCAATTGTAAATTATTTCCAAGGAAAGTCAAAAGTAAAGAGTTTTAAAAGTCATTTATTCGGATATCTTATTGCTGCTGTGTTTATCGGATCAAATGTACTATTCTCTACAACTGAAATTTCTGAATTCTTAAAAGTCTGGAGCTTACTTCTTTCAGCAATTTTATATATTTTCGTATTTTTTTATACTTTCTTTCAAGCAGAATGAAATATTTCTGATAATTATATCTACTATAAAATAGAAGAATTTCATGAATATTTTACAGCCAAATCTTTAAATTGGTGTTATTTTTTATTTCTATTACTTGATACAACAGTTTCTTTTTATAATGATAATTTTAAGTAGAAAGAGAAAATAAAATTATGTTCCCTAAGGATTTAACATTATTTATTAATATTCAACGCAGAGAATTTTAAAGCTTCTATTATATTAGAATATAAATCATTAAAAAGACATATTTCGATTATAAAACTAATAGGTACTAAAATTAT
>JBHLQA010000093.1:7676-9707 GCA_048885285.1 Candidatus Odinarchaeota archaeon | reverse complement strand
AATTGGGCTATTTTCAATTTGTTCTCGCGAGTCGTATAATGAAAGCATAGCTTCATCATCCCAATTTTTTAATAATAAGTATTGACAGTATAAGTCTTTATTAAATAATTCACTGAAAGGATTATTCTTAAATTTGATTAAGAACTTAAGTTCTCGACGTCTAAATTTCTCATCGTAATCTCCAGTAACCGGAATTTCATGATTCCCCAGAACAATTACGAGATTAATTGATTTTTTGATATCTAGTAAAAGGTTAAATATTTTTTGGACTTTTTCTCTTTTTATAAGTCTTTTAGGAACATCCATACATAAATCAATAAAATCTCCTAATATTACAAGAGCTTGTAATTCATTTCCAAAATCTCCACTAATTATATTTTGTAAAAATTGAATAAACAAATCTCTTTCACAATCCAAGGAGCCTAAGTGAATATCTGAGACTATTAAAATCTTAGGTTTAGTTTCGCTCATTTTCTATCATCTATTTTTTACGTGAATTATTAATGTATATTTATTATAGAATAACATAAAATTATTAAAAAGATTGACTTAGGATTTATTCAGTAAAAAAAAAAATCTCTTCTTGAAGATTTAATAATTTTGATATTTTGAATAATGTGCCTCATAAATAATATAATGTAGATATTATTGATCATAAATATCTTAATCTTTTATCTCATATATTATTTATTGGAAATTGGTTAAATATGTTGATATGTTTCATGGGTTTTATAATTTTTCTCTATCACGATCTAGTCATCTGAATTCAAAAATTGATCATTTTCTAATAATTGAATTTACTAGTAAAAAATTTGTCAATTTTTTTTATCATTTTTTTTTGTCGACCATATTCGATTGATCATATACATCGGATTAGTGATGATCGACCAACACATTTAAATATAAGTAATACTAATTAAAATTTAAATACATTAACATAATTTATCAGAAATTGTAAAATTAAAATCCTTAACCTTTTCTAAGAAATGGTGAAGGAAATTAACCTAAATTAAAAATTCGTGGAGGATTGAAAAAATATCATGGCAGCATTCGCATGGTCACCTTTGCGCGCATTAATGAAGAAAGCTGGGGCTGAAATCGTTAGTCGTGCAGCGGTAGACAAATTAATGGACTATTTAGAAGAGTACGCAAAAAGTCTTACAGGTTGCGCACTCGATATTGCCAAACATTCTGGTAGAAAGAAAGTTACTGCAGCAGATATGAAAATTGCTATTGGATTAATCTAAGCAATTTTTATTTAGCTTTCTTTCAATAAAATATCTAAATTTTTTTTTTCTTACTTATTATGGTATACTATAATATCTGTCAAAGAATTAGCTATTTAATTAAATATCCCAAAATTTTTGCAATAACGCTCTAATATTATTTTTTCTATCAGGTAGTATGCGTAGTTCCTTCCGTATCCATTCTGAGATCCAATTAAAAAGCTTTCTTTGCTTAAACCTCTCATCCAAAAATATAATTACTCCCCTATCAGTTTCTTTACGTATCGGTCTTCCCGAAGCTTGGTTTGCCCTTTGCATTGTGGGATATAAATAGGTATAATTCCATCCCCGACCTTTAAATTTTTTATCATAATATTCAATTTTGGCTTTCACTCTGGGAGTCTGAAGAGGGTAAGGAACACCAACAATTACTACGGCATTCATAAAATCTCCGGGATAATCTTCACCTTCCGAATTTTTCCCCCCGCATACTCCAAATAGTACCGCTCCTGTTCCCTTCGAACTTGACTTGAACTGATCCAGCATCTCATTATTTTTTCTAGCCGAATTGGCAGGATTTTCGATAAATAGCCTCTTACCATATTTTCTAGCCATAGGAATAATCATATCCCTTATTTGATCATCCTTTAATAAGCTATTTAGTATGGTATATGAACCGCAAAAAATACCCACATTGGCAGGTGTGATAGCAATAACCTCTTCGATTCTTTTTCTTATTTTCTGATACATGGAAGGTGTTCGATTGCTTCCTCTGGTATCCATCCCTTCAGTTATAATAGCGCAA
>JBHLQA010000093.1:2529-7576 GCA_048885285.1 Candidatus Odinarchaeota archaeon | reverse complement strand
TTTTTCTTATTTTCTGATACATGGAAGGTGTTCGATTGCTTCCTCTGGTATCCATCCCTTCAGTTATAATAGCGCAAATATTTCTGCTCTTAAACGGAGAGGGAGCATTTATCTCCTCGTATCCTTCCTGTTTGCGATGCAATCCTGTAAGTTGTTTGAAGACGCTGGGAATCACAGTTCCTGTACGCTTATTATAATTTTAAGTTAATTCTTATGAAATAAGAGATTATTTAATGATCCCAAGTAAACTTGATTTTAGTCCATCCTTCTCTTTCCCATGATTTATTTAGAAAGGAATATTCGGGTCTTATATTTGTACATAATTCAATAAATGCTATTCCATACCCTAATGATACGTAATAATAATTTTGCCAATCATGAGGCATGTCTAAAAAAGTCATTTCCAGTTCTGTAATAGAGATGAATTTTGTTACTATTTCTCCAAAATTAAAAACTCTTTTATGAAAACGCGAGTATTTCTCAAAAGCCATTTTAATATCTTCTTTATAAATAGTGGACTGGTAAGTCGTTGTAAGTAAAAGTTTTGCTCCATTTATACCCCATTGAATCAGATCTGATGGATTGTTTCGTACTTCAACAAAACTTAAAGCATCATACAGTTCCCGATATTCTTCAAAAGGATACCAAGTTGCACTTAGAATTCTTTGCTTAAGAAATTCTTTTGCTTTGTCTGAAAATATCTGTTCATATGGCTTCAATCCTTTAGGACTAGTTTTAATTGCCTTTACAAGCCTTATAATTATTGCTCCTTTTACTTGTTTCAAATTAGTCATCTCTTTATTTAAATATTGAAAAAAATAGTTCTTTTGAAGCGTTCTACAAAAATATATGTAAAATAAGATATAAAAAGTTTTATCACAGTAATATTTTTATTTCATTTAATTGAAGATATTTTAGATATTTTTGTTAATTTAAAATAAAGAGAATATTATTAGAGCTAAATAAAAAATAGCATGGAGATCAGATTATTTTAGATTTTATTAAAGGAATCAGTTCTAACTTATGAGTGTATAGATTTTTCAAATAATCCATGAAAGCTTGAGTTTAGTCCATTTATTATTAATCCATGATTTAT
Organism: Candidatus Odinarchaeota archaeon; assembly: GCA_048885285.1. GTDB lineage: Archaea > Asgardarchaeota > Lokiarchaeia > Sigyniarchaeales > SOKP01 > Loki-b32. The sequence goes on along the minus strand of JBHLQA010000093.1, from coordinate 6,480 downwards.
TTAAAAAGAAAAAATTAACTTTTTTGTTAATACACAATTCAATAAAGCGATTTGCATATCCTGCTGCTATAAGGTACCAATTCTTCCAATCTCGAGGAATATCTTTATAAGTAAATACTAGTTCGTTATCAGAGAGGAATTCTGAAAGAATTTCACCATAATTATGGACCATTCTATGAAAACGTGAATATTTTTCAGTAGCAAGTTTAAGATCTCCCTCAATAACAGAAAATTTGTAGACTGTTGTGAACCAACGGTTTGCTTCATCTCGTCCCCATTGGTGTAAAATTTTAGGATCATTTTTTCCTTCAAAAAGACAAATAGCATCATATATTTCCCTGTACTGTTCTAAAGGATACCAAGTTGCTACCAGAATTCTTTGATTAAGAAGTTCTTTTGCTTTGTCTGAAAGAATATCATCATATTTACCCCTTGAATTAGGATTTGCTTTAATTGACTTCACTATTGTTACGAATATCGTTCCTTTTACTTCTTTCACATAAATTCACTTATTAACTTAAACTAATTATAATAAATCTAAGCCTAAAAAGAGTGATAGTTAATCCTTTAGGATTATCTAATAAGGCTGCTGATTGTAAAATTACTGTTTATTTCTGTTTTTTTTGATTTTTTATCAAATCTTCAAATATTTTAGAACTCCCATGAAAGCTTGGCTGTGGTCCAACCTCCGTTTATCCATGATTTATGTAAGAACGTATGTTTTACTTTTTTGTCAATGCATAATTCTATAAACACCTTTGCCCACCCTACAGCTGTATTATACCAATTTTTCCAATTAGGAGGAATATCTATCCATGTTATTTCTAACTCGGATCCCGTGTTGAATCTTGGTACAATTTTACCAAAGTTAAACAACATATTATGAAAGCGGGTATATTTCTCAATAGCGAGTTGTAAATCTCCTTTGAAAACAGTAGATTTATAAATCGTAGTCAGCCAACGTTTTCCTTCTAAAAAACCCCACTCTACTAATGTTTCTGGATCATTGTTTGCTTCAATTAAACATAAAGCATCAAAACATTCTCGATATAATTCTAATGGATACCATGATGCCGTGAGAATTCTTCGTTCAAGAAATTCTTTAGCATTATTTGAAAGTATCTGATTATATTTCTCTCTTTTACTATGGTTTACTTTAATTGATTTTACAATCATTAAAACCATCGTTCCTTTTACTTGCTTCACATTAATCCCCTTATTTTTCCTAATTAAACCTATTTTAACTACTCTAAAATTACTTAATATGATCTAAGCTAGTACTATAATCTAAACTTTCTTAAAATTATCCTAAATAACTTAGCCAATAAAGTAACTTTAAGAGTTTTTCAAGAATCTAATATTTATTTGACTATAAAAATGTTTACATACAGAAATAATACGTGTTATATCACCATAATTAAGTTATAGCCTTTTTTGTCAATGAATAATAATTAAAATCTGATTTTAGAAAGATTATATGATTTAAAGCATCTCCAAGAAATAAGTTCATAATTCGTAGATTGAAGCCTTTAATTCTAAATCTTGAATTTTTCAAGGAGTCCATGAATACTTGATTTTAGTCCAACCTTCTCTTTCCCATGATTTATTAATGAAGATAAAATCGACTTTTTTGTTAATAGTAGATTCGACAAATGAAATTACCCACCCTAATGATACGTAATAATAATTTTTCCAATCCTGAGGAAAATCTACATAAGTAAATTCTAATTCGGTATCAGATACAAATTTTGCTTTAATTTCACCAAAATTAAAAACTAATCTGTGAAAACGCATATATTGCGTTGTAAGTGCTTGAAGATTTCCTTTTTCAATAATAGATATGTAAATGGTAGAAAGCCAGACTTTAGACTCATTTTTACCCCATTCTGTAATAGTTTTTTGATCATTTCGTGCTTCAAATAGAACATAAAGCATCAAAACATTCTCTGTATGCATCATAGAGATACCAGGATCCAGCAAGAATCCTTCGATTAAGTAATTCTTTTGCTTTATCTGAAAGAATCTGGTTATATGGTCCCAATCCTTTAGGACTTGCTTTAATATTCTTTATAATTATTATTGTCATTGATCCTTTTACTTGTTTCAAATAAATCCCCTTCCTAACTTAAATTACTTGGAATTAAATTAACCTAAACTTACTTTTTCCAATAAGAAAGTCTAGTGAGTTTTTCAAAATTATAATATAAAATTATTTAAATAAACTTTTTTTTGAACTCAAAATTTCATGTTAATTCAACATAACAAACTAAAAAGCTTATGGGTAAATATTAGGATTTCTTATATATTAATAGAATAGAAATAAATTTTGGATTCTAATTTTTTGGCCTATAAAGATTTTTCAAAATATAAATTGTTTAAATGTGTTACCCATTCCATTCCAAGATTTTCTAGATGAGATATGAAATTTATTGAACTTAATTTTTTAATATCTTGAAACTCATTTTTATATTCTTCATAGAGTTCTATAAAATAATTATATATTAAATTTTCAAACGATTTAATATGAATAAATGGATTTAGGAAGAATATAACAGTAAAATTATCTAAATCAAAAATAGAATGTAATTTGATATTAGAGCCTTTAAGATTAATGCAGGGCACATCTTGAATATTAATTTCTTCTGAAAATCTTTCTAAGGCACTTATAAACATTGGAATGAGTTCTATATTAAAGCATTCACTTCTTAATGGATCTTTCATATTCTTTTTAAGATAAAATTCTAAAGCTCCCTTATGACTCTCAAATAATGCAATTGTTTTTCCTTCTTTATCTGATAAGATACACCCAATAAACGGGGGTGGAGAAAAATCATATATACATTTAAAACTGAAGTCCTTTTTACTCTGCTGATTGTCTAATTCTAAGAAAGCATTTAATGTCATTTTTTTATTTTCACTATCTTTATCCAATTAGAAGAATTATTTTGTATATAAATAGATAACAAAAAAAAATATTTTGTGATTTTGATACAAAATAATATCTTTTTGTGTACAAAAAAACAATATGATTTTTTACCTTAATACTATAGAATTATTACTAAATCTTCTTACTTATAGATTTTAAATATATTTCTAAAATTAAATTAAATTATGTTGGAAAATATATATTGTGATAAATGCGGGCATCCTATGAAGGGTGATGTTATTTATAAAGAAGATAATAAAGATTGTACTCACTATTACTGTTCTAAATGTGGATTTAATTATGAATCGGGATTTCGGTATAATGCATTAATGAAACAATACATTAAATACATACATTTTCATTCTTAATTAAGTGTTTAGGACATGTACTAGGACGAAATCCTATTAAAAATTGATTGATATTAATTTTATATCTTTTGCGTTTTGAGTGTAGATAAGCATAAGTTTTGGTATTGTGAAAATTGTGTCAATAATATTTTAATTTATATTTTTTACCAATATTTAACGTAAAGACTTAATATGCTTAATTCTTAATAATAGAATTCGAGGAGAAATAGTGTTTCAATTGAGCAATTTAATTTAAAAAAACCATTAAAAGATAATGAAACATGTTTTTTTTATTCTAAGGGAGAATGCCTTCATGTAAAGAGGATTTCTGATAAATGTATTGTATTAAATTGTAAGTTATATAAGTCTATGTATCCAATTAAAAATGGACTCAATAATAGATAGATGCTATCTTACTATTTATAATTTTATCATCGTTTTTAATAAATTAAATGAAAAGTAATTTTATTTATATTTTATTAAGTTCATTATATATATTTATTGTAAGATTTTGATTAAAAAAGAAAGAGAAATCCCAAAACCCTTACAAGGTCGTCATTGAATGTCTCATTTTTTTCACATTCACTTCATTCTCTTTTGGGATTTAAAATACACTTATCAATCAGAAGGATCATTGCACTTACAGAAGTTCTATCGGTTTTATCTCGTCCTACATAT
>JBHLQA010000093.1:0-2519 GCA_048885285.1 Candidatus Odinarchaeota archaeon | reverse complement strand
TTCCAAATTATTTTTCTGTTTTTATCAAGGAGGAATTTGCTTGGTATTGCTTGCTTTACTTTAATTTTTCCCCAACCTTCAGCAAACCAATATACATTATAATCTTTAGCGATTTTTGCTCCACGATCTGAAATCATATCTACAGGAAATTCGTTTTCTTCCTTGAATTTTTTCAATAATCCAAGAGAATCAGTAGCTATCGAAATAATCTTAATATTTCTTTTCTCGAATTCATGAAATTGCTTTGTTAATCGCTCTAATTCTTCCTTTCAGTAAATTCACCACGTCCCCCGAAAAAAATCAATCAATACTCCATTATGAATTTTAAGTAATTCATCTAAGTCCACTGGTTTTCCGTATATATCTAACGATTTAATTATTGGTCCTTGCGAATTCAGTGGTAATCCTTTTGGTCTTGTAGCATTATTAATAACCATTTTATTAGATATTCTAAATATTATTCCAATGAAATTTTGTTATATTGACTAAGAAAATTAGGAATTTTAAAGATTTGTTTTTCAAAAATTAGCAATAATAAAATAGATTATTATCTTTATTTAAAACTAGTGTGAATACTTTTCAAAAAGAATTTCTGTCATCACATTAAAAGCTTTCTCGACATTCTCTCCTGTTTTAGAAGATAATTCTACAAAAGAAGCAAGATTGTATTTTTTAGCGGCTAATATTCCATCATCTCGCGATACTGCACGGAAATCATGCAAATCTACTTTCGAACCTATTAACATTATAGGTATTTCTCCTGCATGTTCTCTTATTACTTGAGTCCAATCAGGCAAATGATCTAATGATGTTTGATTAGTGATATCGTATAGGAAAAATGCCCCATTTGCACCTTTACTATATTGAGAAAGTAAAAAGCGAAATCGTTCTTCTCCACCAAAATCCCATATTTGTAATTTGACTTTCTTATCATTGAAGGAGGTGGTCTTACTATAAAAGTCCACTCCAATTGTTAATTTGAGGTCCTCCATGAAGTATCCAGATATATATCTCATAGTAAGGGATGTCTTTCCTACAGATGCATCACCGAGCATCATAATTTTAAATGTATAATCGTAATTCGTCATTATATTTTTTTCAAGTTTAAGATTTATATTAATATAGGATAATCCTAATTTAATTTTATAGATTTAATTTTATAATATTATTATCTCCAATATTAATTATTTTTTGTACATTTAAAATTAATATTTTCATTATAAATAAAAAATTATATCAGTAAAATAAGAATATTAAAGCAAGAATGGGCAATTGAACAAGGAATTATAGAATATTCGAAATACACAAATATAAGCGAAAGCAACACTCCAAATACCAAATAATATCCAGAATATGTAATAATTGTTGTTATAGGTACTAGAATTGGTGGAACATGATAAAGTGTAAAAATGAGAGATGATAAAATAATACTAAAGATTAAATTTAATTTGGTTTTGAATTTTTTAATCAGAAATCCTCTGAAAAAAGCTTCTTCACATGGTCCAATAATAAGAATATTTAAGATTATGATGATTGTTAGTTGAATAATATCAGGGTGAATTGGTTCTGTGCTAATAGCTCCTTCTTTACCAAATTCAACAAAACGAGAACTAAAAAGATTTCTAACAATAAAATCCTTGAAAAATACAATGATATAATTACCAATAAAGAAAAATAATATTCCGAAACCCAATCCGGCTGTTAATTTTATCAACAAATTTTCATTTTCTTGAAAACCCATATCCTTTATAATTTCTTGAAATGGTCTCCTTTCCAATTTACTGAATATTAACGCGGGGATGATTATAAATAATAATTCTAAAGTTATTAACCCGATTAAAATCCAGGGATTTTCTCCTAATTGTACTACCATTTTTTCTATATTGTTATGGTTAAATAATCCTAATAAATCAAAAAATTAAATATCTCATAATTATTAATATTAATTTTATTATTTGTACTTTTAAATGACAATTAGGGATAAATTAACTGGATCAGAAAATTGTTCTTTTAAGAATGTTAATCAGGATAAGGATAATATTGATGATCTCGGTCTTACAAAAGAACAACTTCTTTTAAATGATCTTAAAACTATTGCAAAAGAATATTTAGAGATTGAAAAATTGAAAACTTCTTTTGCAGATATCATCTTGAAAAATCTAGATAATTTAGATTTCAATCAATTTATTGATTTTCCTAGGTTTCATATTAAAGAACCAGCTTTGAAAAAAAAAGTATCCTCCGCTAACATTCAAGGATTAAATGTTGTTAGTGTAGATGGAAGTTCTGTTACGAAAAAATTTATGAATGTAGATTTTTCATTTTTAAAAGCTATTGCAGTAAAATATTATTTTCAGAAAAATCATAATGCAAATATTGTCTATTATCCAGATCTTAGCGGTTTTAATAATTATTATGTACAAGGTAATTTTCTTAATAGAGATGATACTGCTATCGAAACAAAAATATCTATTGATATGACTTTCATGGAAATCAATCTTTTAAATCGGTTAATAAAA
>JBHLQA010000092.1:0-9707 GCA_048885285.1 Candidatus Odinarchaeota archaeon | reverse complement strand
TTATGTGCTATATAAGCTTTTACTAAATTAGAAAATTTCTACTATTTGATAATGCCCCTGAATGTTTTTAATTAGAAATATTTGTATTCCAAATTAATAAATACCTTAAATAATACATGTTGATATAGTCGAATAGAAGGGAATATTATAATATTTAATTTGAGCTAATCTAGATCTCCTAACCCGATTAAACCTAAAATAAGTTTTTCTTTTCCTCAAATTATTGCTCAAATTTATATTCCTTCCTCCTTCTGTCTAGCTATTGGTTCTTAGATTTAGATTTCTAAATTATTAAAAATTTTTTTTTTTTTTAATCAATTTGACGAAGCATACCAATCAGCTTTTACTTAAGAATTTATTATTAATTTATTTTACATTTGTGGAAAATTTATGTTATTCTATCAATCTCAATTTTATATAAGAATTTCACTTTTTGTAAGTTTTTTGTAGAAGGAAATTAATACATTTTTGTATAAATTTAAATTATATTATTTATAACGACGTAATTAATTTCGTATAAAGGATTATTAATTTTTTATTTGGTATTATTGAATAGGTTTCAAAATGGAAATAATTATGATTGTATGCGTAAATATTTAATTCGTTGTAAATAAAATAATTTGAATCTTAAACCAAAAGTCTCATTAATAAAAAGTGAATAATAGAGTGTTATTTAAATAACTTGTGTTTAAATAAATTAGAAATTTAACTTTAATTTGAATAAAAAATCAATGGTATTAAATATAGATGATAATAGATGTGGGAATTAAAAGATGATGTAATGATTATAGTTTTATCAGATGTTCACATTGGTGCTTCGGTACACCATCAAGAAACACTTATTGAGGTTCTAAAAGAATTAAAAGTCAAGGTTAAAGGTACACATTTGAAGGTTTTGATAATACTGGGAGATTTTTTTGATGTAATTTTTGAAAGTATTAGAGATTATTGTAGAAAAACTCCATATTCAGGACCAATTGACGTTTTAAGAAATAAGACCGAGAATTATATTACAATTTTTTCTTTAATGACAGATCTGACAAAAATAGGAATTAAAATTTTCTTTACTTTAGGGAATCATGAAATTAAAATAATTCCTAATATGGATAAAAACTTTTCCAGCCGTAAAATAAAATTTAGGAAAGAATTTGAAAAAAACAGTTTTAAATATATAAAATTACTCAATCTAAATAATATCTCTCAGTATTTTATTTTAGATGTATTAAATATAGATAATGAAAAAAGATGGGCGCTTTCTTTCTATGATTCAATGGTTAATATTTTCAGAACAAAACAAACAAGGAAACCATACATTTTTCAGGATATTTCTGTTCCAGATTCAATCACAAATTTCAAATGTTTAATGACTCATGGAGTCCAGTTTGAGTCTTTATTACGTACCTATGGAGGGGGCATTCCTTGGTGGTTAGGTTTAATATCCCCTGATTTTATAAAAGAAACAGGAAATATAATATATCAGTCTAGTAAGAAATTTTTTAGAGAATTGAATGATAACATTGATCAACTGCTAGAAAAACAGAGAAGGTATTTACGGTCGCTATTGAAAATATTTCTTATAACTCCCTTTTTCATTTTAATACGACTATTCCTTAAATTAATTAAATTAATTATAAGGGGACGAAAATCCTTAAAAAATGAAAGTTATTATCAATATATAGAAAAAAAATTTCTACCTAATCTAGTGAAAGGTAGGAACATCAGGCAAATAACTCATATAATCTTTGGTCATACTCACAGCCCTGATTTTGTGAAGAAACGGATAAAAATTGGAAAAAATACAAGTTGGAACGTTCAAATTTATAATTCGGGTGCTTGGCAACAGATAAGAGCTCCAAGTCTCATTGAGATTTATACAGATGGGAGATTGGTACTACAAAATGCCCAAGTTATAAAAAAATTAGCACCTCTATTCAATGCTATCCAAAGCATTTAATGAGATGGAATTTCCCTTAATTGCTTATTTTGAATATCTTTAAGGAATTGCTTTTTATTATTTATTTCCTATCTATATTGGCTATTTATTTCACGCATCTTCCTAAAAAATTCGGGATCATTTGCTCTTTCTCTCCTGTCTCTAGTTTGTGTTTTAGCATATTCAAGATCTTTATCGTATTTTTTCTTAATAGCATTACTAACATTCTCTCGGAATTGTGAATCTTTGCCTTTTTCTTGGTTAATTTTAGTCATCTTTTCTCGAAATTCAGGATCCTTCCCTCTTTGGTTCCTTTCCTTAAGTTGTTTATTCTTGTATTCTTGGTCATATTGCCATTTTTCTTTTCCAATTCTACTCAAGTTCTCTTTAGCTATTTCACTTAGCCTACCTCCAAGTCCTCCCTCTTTCAAATTATACCCTTTTTTAGGATTCATTGTATCATATTTTATTATATACTCATTTTCTTTTCTATTCAATTCCTTTTGATTATGTGCGATATCCAGTTCTGTTAATTTAAAATTCTCTTCTCCATACTTAACTATTGCACTCTCGATATGACGAAGTCTCTCTCCTCTTCTCTCTCTAGCCTTAGCTTTATTAACCTCTACATTCCAGCGTTCTTCTATAGGATTTTGACCTTTCTTCCAAGTACTTTTATCTGTCTTACCAATATAATTTTTTCCATTTATACGATTTGTAGCTCGATAAATATAACCATAAGGTGTTTTCTTTTTTTTTACCATTTATGAATTCTTGTCTGTTTTATAATATTTCTCAAAAAAAGTACTTAAACTACAACTATGGATAAAAACATATCAAGGAGCAACTCAATAAAGAGATTTTTGTTTAAATAGATACACAAATAAAAATAGTAAAACAAGAAATAATGGAGTTGAACTATAATAACAGAAAATCAAGCAAAGAATGAAGAAAAAGAAACCACTAAATATATGACCATTGATGAAATTATCAATTTACTTGTAGAAGTAAGGGTTGATCTAACCGTATTAAAGAAATCGGTTACCTCTAAGGAAATAAAAAAACAATTAAAATGGGCAATCAACGGAATTGATATTGTTGGCTGTGAACTCAGTCAAAATATTGCTAAAAAAATAAAACAAAAATAGAAAGAAAAAATAAAGTAAAAAAAAGAATTAAATCTTTAATAATCCATCGGTGGCATACCCATCCCACCACCCATTCCACCCATTCCTCCCATTCCAGGATATCCACCACCAGGTGGCATTCCGGGTGGCATAGCGCTCTTGGCTGATGCAATTACATCATCGATGCGTAAAATCATAGAGGTAGCTTCGGTCGAACTTTTAATCGCTTGTACTTTTACGGCAGTTGGTTCGACAACGCCTACGGAGGACATATCATTGACTACATCACCAGTATCAAGGTCATGTCCCGCGAATTTATGCCCTTGCTGATGAGCAGCTCTCAATTTCATGAGGGTGTCAATCTGGTCGAGTCCTGCATTTTCAGCGAGAGTTTTAGGAATGATATCAAGGGAATCAGCAAAAATTTCGACAGCAAGTTGCTCACGACCGCCGAGAGTAGAAGCATATTTTCTGAGTTGGATTGCGGTTTCAATTTCAGGAGCGCCACCGCCGCCAACAAGTTTTTCATCTTCCACCACATCTCTAACAACGCAGAGAGCATCATGAAGGGCTCTTTCAACTTCATCAACGATGAGTTCAGTTCCACCTCGGATGAGGATAACGACTGATTTTGGGTCTTTACATTCTTCAATGAAAATCCATGAGTCATTCATAATTTTCCGTTCTTCGACAAGACCAGCCCATCCAAGCTTTTCAGGGACGATATCATCAAGATTGGTGAAGATCGTACCCCCAGTGGCTTTAGAGAGTTTTTCGATATCGGATTTCTTTACTCGTCTAACAGCCATAATACCCGCTTTTGAGAGAAAATGTTGAGCCATATCATCAATTCCTTTTTGGCAGATAACGACTTTTGCGCCAGAGTTTTGAATTTTTTTAGCCATATTTCTGAGCATATTTTCTTCTTCATCGAGGAATTGTTGAATTTGTTCAGGGCTATTAATTTGAAGTTTGGAGTCAAATTCTGTTTTTTCGATTTCAATTGCGCTTTGTAGGAGTAAGATTTTGGCATCGTTTACGCTTTTTGGCATTCCAGGGCTCACAACTTCTTTATCGAGGATAATACCTTTAATAAGGTTAGTATCATCGATTGAATCACCTTGTTTTTTCTGAATTTGGACTTTTTCGATATCAGCGATCCATTTTCCATCTTCAGTTTTTTCAGAAATGGCTTTAATCGCGTCCATGCAAATTTGAGCAAGTTTTTCTTTCGATTCAGAGACAATCTTACTAGACATGCAGGTCATAGCAGCGTTTTTAAGACCTTTTTCATCATCAATACCACTTTTAATAGAGATACTATCAAGGATTTCAACTGCTTTATCGGCAGCTTTTCGGAATCCTTCGGTAATGACAGTTGGATGGATTTTTTGTTCGATGAGTTTTTTGGCTCGTTTTAAGAGTTCTCCAGCGAGGATAACAGAAGTAGTAGTACCGTCCCCTACTTCAGAGTCTTGAGTTTTAGCGACTTCTACCATCATTTTAGCGGCAGGATGTTGGACATCAATCTCTTTTAAGATTGTAGCGCCATCATTAGTGATGACGACATCCCCAAATTGGTCAACGAGCATTTTATCCATACCACGAGGTCCAAGAGAGGTTCTTACAGCTTCAGCGATAACAATTGCGGCAGCGATGTTATTGTGCATAGCATCTTTGCCGCGTGTACGTTCAGTACCTTCTTTCATAATTAATACGGGTGTTCCGCCTAATTGTGCCATTATTTATCACTTTTTGATATTTTATTTATAGAATATTTTTTACGAAATACAATTTTCTTTATATAGATCTCTAAGTCATAAAATTAAAAAAGTTTACGATTTTTGGTATCTATAATATAAAAGGGTTAAAAATGAGAGTGAGAAGAGTAGTATTTATAAATTGAAAAAAGTTAAGTATGCAAATTTGTAATTTTTTTATAGAGGTAAAAACTACCAAATAACTCCTATTTGACGTCATTTGATATTTTTTGATCTATTTGTGCTATATTTTGAGTAGTGGGAGGACTTCTTTTATGTTTTTTAACTGTATTTTCAACTGCAATGATAATAGTTATGGAGAAGAATATACCATTAAAAAGCACAGAATCATCAGGTAATATTTTAAAAAATATATATGCGAATATTATAAAAACTACTAAGATACTCGCTGGAATTAAAATCTGTTTGAAACTTAATACTGGTTTGAGCTTAGAAGCTCTAAATTGAATTATAATAAATAATATTATAATATAAATATTAGGGACTATAATTAATATATTTCGTAAAAGAATTTCAGAATTCGACATCTCAATTAAATTTTTCACCTTTCTGTTAAGGCATTTCAATTGATTTAAAATAAATTATTGTCTATTGAATTTAAAGTTAATAATTTTTAAGATTCAATAATTCGTAAGAAAAGAAAGAATAGTATTCATATGAATTGAGATTTTGAACTGAAAAAAACTAATTTAATGATCTATTTAGTAAGTTCTCTTCTTTTTAGGCGCAGATCTTTCCCATGACATCTACGACATTTTTTTGCTTTTAGAGGATTAAGTGCACCGCAACGTCTACAAACTGTTTTTTCCAGGAGGTGGTATCTGGCAATACGTCTTTTTTCTGGGTCATCAATGGGGGCCATTTTTTCTCAGTTTATATTTTTGTGTTGTTTTTCGAGACTTAGCTTATTTATAATAACAATAAGATTATCTTGAAAAAGGATTGATTCAAAATAAAATTTTTGTTTAGGGTCTTGGAAGATATGATAAAATTAAAATTCTATAGATAATAGATCTATTTATACTATACATTATATACTATGAGTTGAGTTAAAGTGCCCCGAGAAATTTTTAATGAAGATCAGTTTCGTGAGCTATCTGAGAATGCAATTCATTGTCGAGTCAAGCGTTTAAAAGACATAGTAAAATTAAAATTAAGAACTAAGAAAATCCTCTATACATATAAGGTGGATCCGATGACAGCAGAGAGATTGTTGAGAGATATTAGCTGTGATATCATCGAATTATAAAGTCTCATCAATTTAATTCTACTTGTTTTATTTGGCTCACTAAAAAGAGTTTAATTTGTTCTTATAAACGAGAAAAGTAACATGAACTTGTAATTTCTTCTCTTTAGACTGAATTTATTAAAAAAGATAAATATAAATTATTTTTTAATTATTTTATTGTTGAAATAGATTAAATGATCGTTAGAGAATTTTAAGATGATCCAAGCGCTTTATATCTTTCAGAGCAATACAAAGGATCTTATGTATAATAAGAATTTTCAAAGTGATGAAAAGTTAGAAATGTTTGATTCTTTTTTTTCTGCTTTACAGACATTTATTTCAGAGCTCACAGAAAATAGTTCCGAATCATTGAATACAATAGCATTAGGTGAATATATTGTGATAATTACACGAATAATGGAAACATTATCAGATCTAGTTATTATTTCAGATAGAGAGGATGTAAAAGAAGCTCAGAAATTAATCCCCCAAATTATTAGAATTATCCAAAAACATCAAGAATTATTTATTAATTGGGACCGTAAGCCAGAGAAGCTCGAGATGTTTGATTTAAAAATAATAAAACTAATTCTTTCATATAAAAAGTTTAATTTTGATTCATCTTTGACTTCTGACCAAAGTACAATTTTAAAATCTATTTGGGAGCAGAAAGGGAGTCTATCTGAACAATTAAGGGAAGACTTATTAAAACAAAGAGAGGAATTAGAAGCTAAGTATACTAAAGAAGAGAATTTTATCAAAAAGTATCGCATATCGAAGAATTTAATTAATATTTCAGAAAAACTTCGAGATGATGAGAAATTTATCGAATACCAAACAGAAGCAAAATCTCTTAAAGACGAAATAAAAGATAGAAATATAAGATTAAATTATTACTTAAATAAAATAAAAGAATCATTAGATTATTCTAAATATGCAGAGACTTATTCATACTTATATTCATTTTGTCTGAAACTCGTAAATTTTGCTGATCCAGAAGTGATATCTAAATATAAAGCTCTTGCGAAGAAATTGCTTAACTGGAAGAAATTACCTAAAGAAGAATTTAAGCAATTAATTGAGGAGGTATCAAAGATTGAAAAAGAGATTAGTGATATCTTATCAATAAACAGATAAATAATTATTTATAGTTTTAATTGATATATTTTTAGGATTGTTAGCTATAGATAAAATTCTTGTTCGAATATTGGCAAAAAACTACTTTTAAATATAAATTTAAGGACTCTTTTCGCAATATTAATTAACCATTTTTAATAAAGATCAATTGCAATACAGTTCATCAAAAAGATATAACCGAACCAATATAAAGTTTAGATAATAATTCTGGTATAATTTTAATGAAAGCTCTTCCAGCAGATAAGACGTGCATAAAATCTGGCTTTTTATGTTCAAATTGTCAAGCTAGACTTGATACGGGAGAAATAACAGAATTTGAGATTGATTTAGCAAAAGATCTTATGCAATTAGAGGAGGAGGATGAAAGATTTGCCTTTCTAAGAGATGTTTCTTTTTACAAAGCCATTGATTATGAAGATGTTGTAATTCTTGTGGTAGCGAAAAAAGATAAGTTATTAATAACCCAAGAGCTAATAAATTGGATAAAGGAATCGTATGAAATAGATAAAATAATTTTAGTGGAGAAAACTAATAAACCACGTCCAGTTGTAGAAGCTTTAATTAATCCCTATAAATTAGTTTCATTAAATGAAATATTCTTGGCTACTGGAGATATTCAATTTAGAGCTGTACTTTGGGAAGATGATAAAAAACATTTTTTATTTACAGAAAAAGAACTTGAACAACTAATTTTTGAATTAACAGGAACTATTACTCGAGTTGAATTTCAATAATCAGTAATGTTTAATTATCAATTTTCTTACTAATAGATAGATTTACTGTGGAAGAATATAAACAAGTAATTTTAGTTAGAACAGATCTTAAAATGGGAACTGGGAAAAAATGCGCCCAATCATGTCATGCGAGTGTTTCAGCATCCGATTTGGTAAGAGTTCAAAATAAACCTGCGTGGAAGAATTGGAAGAATTCTGGGCAGAAAAAAGTTGTTCTTAAAATACAAAACATGGACCGATTTAAAGAAATGGTAATTAAACTTGAATCAAGCAAGATGCCATATTTCATTGTGAACGATGCAGGATTAACTCAATTAACTCCAGGAACAACAACGGCGATTGGTATTGGTCCTGTATTATCAACCGAAATTGATAAAATAACAGGAGAATTAAAATTATTATAATAGTAAAACTATAGGCCAATAATTTGTCTGAGTTAGAAACAGCTTCTTATTCTTTTAAGGAAAATAATGAAAGAGAAGTAGAGAAATTTGTAGGAATTCAAGCATACGCAACTCATAAGATGAGTTCTTTAGGAGGAGAATATAAAAAAATCTATAAAGACTTTATTGTAAGAGAAGTTGATGCTTATAGAAAAGTTCTCAACCTTAGAGAGGATTCTAAAAGTCATAAATATTCTGAAGAATTGAAAGACAAGTATACAACCTTTAACTTAGTAAAAATTAATAAAGATACATTTGAAGCATTAAGAAATATTAATAAAGTATTGAATGTTCCTTATAATCTCATAAGTTATTCTGGATTAAAAGATAAATATTCAATTTCAGTTCAAAAAATTTCCATTAAAGGAGATTTTGTAGAAAAATTAAAAAAAATCAAAATTCAGGATATTTTCATTAGAAATATTATTCCCACTAAAAAACCTATTAAAGTAGGAAGTCATTGGGGTAATCATTTTACCATTATTTTACGAAATATCGAAAATAATAAGAACTTAAAAAGTGAATTAGAGAACTATGTAAATTACTTGACTAGCTTTGGTTTTCCAAACTATTTTGGGCTTCAAAGATTTGGAAATTATAGGCCAAACTCGCACATTGTGGGGCGTTTTCTTTTAGAAGGTAACTTTAAAAATACATTTGAAGAATTTGTCACTAAAACATACTCAACGGAATCAATTGAATCAAGAAAAGCGAGGAAACATTTAGAAGAAACAGGGAACCTAGAAAAAGCCTTGAAAGAATTTCCTGATAGTCTAAATTATGAAAAAAAAATGATCAAATATTTGCTTGAAAACCCTAAAGATTATGAAGGAAGTGTTAATACACTCTCAACTGATTTGAAAAAGCTTTTAATAAGTTCTTTTCAATCATATCTATTTAACAGGATGCTTTCAAAAAGGGTGGAAGAACAATTTTCTTTATTTAACCCAATAAAAGGGGACGTTATCAGTATTTTGGACGACTTCAATGGAAATATTACACAGGTAAAATACATCTATGGCAATGATTATGATAAATATTTAAATAAAGCATTAAGCTTGAATCGAGCTGCAATAATTTTACCTATCATTGGGAAAAATACAAATTTAGATGATTTTCCTTTAATGAAATCGCTTTACGAGAAAGTCCTAAATCAAGAAAATATTGACATAAAGATTTTTAATAATGCCATAGTCCATGAACTAGAATTTAAAGGATCAATCAGACCTATTACAATAAAGCCAACTGATTTAAAATTATTAGATTTAGATGATGATGATCTATATCCAGGAAAAAAAAAAGCTAAATTTGAATTTTCTCTTCA
>JBHLQA010000091.1:0-9865 GCA_048885285.1 Candidatus Odinarchaeota archaeon | reverse complement strand
TAACTAATTTTATTAATTCAGCGGGAATATTTTCCAATCCAAAGTAAGCACCAGCTAAACTTCCACCAATTGCACCAACTGTATCACTATCTCCACCAGCAGTCGCAAGCTCAAAAATACATTCCTTAAATGATCTAAGTCTTTTTAAAAAGATGAATATTGAGCAGACAACTGTACTTATGGTATATGGATGAACAAAAGCTTTTCCTAAATATTGTTCAATAAAATACGGAGATTTAACTCCCGCTTGAGAAAATTTTATTAATCCAGATTCAATCGGAATATTTAAATTTGCTTTTATTTTATTTAATATTTTAATAAATTCTTTCCATATTTCGTCCTGAGAATTTGAAATTGAGGAAGTAATTACATCAAAAAAACGATCTATAGAAAAGCCAGTTTCTGGATTTTTATCAATCAAAAACGCAATAGCTCTTGCTATAACAATCGCTCCAGCTGAAGCAGCGGGATGAGAATGTGTAATTACACTTGATTTTATAGCAGCTGTTTTTAATGATTTTATATCTTTACAATAAAATAAACCAATAGGAGCAATTCTCATGGTAGTACCATTCCCACCAGAATTGGATGCAGCTTCTTTCCAATCTATACCATACTTTAATTTACGAATAGAGGAGATACATCCATATCCTGGTCCAATTGGGGGATCATCTAACCACTCTATAAATTCTTTGATGAGATATTCGAGATTAAAGCCATTACCTTTAATTAGAGCTTCAGCAGTGTGAATTGTTAGTTGAGAATCATCAGTATAAGTATTAAATAATTTTCTATTATTTTGTATAAATTCTTCAAAATTATCGAAATATGAATATATTTCAGAACGTAGTTTTCCCTCAAAAGGATGCCCTAAGGTATCTCCAATGGTAACACCCAATAAACAGCCTTGGAATTTATCTAAAAAATCAATTTTCATAAAAACTTAGAATTGAAGTAGAATTATAAAATATTCATTTTTAATTCTTTTATTTTTTATGATTCTCAAAAGATTTAGCATCTGCTTTTAAATATCAAATTAAATAGCTTCTGGAATTGTTAATATAAAATTACTTCCCTTTGAAAAATCTCCCTTAACCCGATCCTCGACCCTAATTTTTGCTTTATAGGAATCAAAAATTCTTTTTACCAGCAAAAGTCCCAATCCAATACCCGAAGGAAATCCTTCCTTTTTGTATTCTCTACTAAAGATTAGTTCCTTCATCGAATCAGGAATACCAATACCATTATCTATAAATTCAAATTTAATATATTGAATTTCATTTGACTTTTCCTTAGAGATTTTAATTAAAATCTTAACAAAAGGCTTATTATTATGTTGGATTGCATTAGTAAGAATATTTACAAATACATCTTTTAACAATTCATTTGCTTTAACAACATAATTTTTTTGAACTGAGTCAACTTTGATATCAATTTTTTTCTGAATAAAGTTTTTTTTAACCGAATCAAATGAGGCTATTAATATTTGGTAGGCGTTAATTGGCAATAAATTACTAATTATCTCATCAGTTTTAGAGAGCTCTTGAACATTTGCTACCAGCATTTTCCCCCTAATTACTTGTTCATAAATAAGATTTGTAATTTCTTCAAGAGATTGCTTTCTGTTTGGATCACCAGAAAATAATTTAACGAGCTCTACAGATGTTAAGATGTTTTGCATTATATTGTTAATATCATGAGAAAAGACATCTCTGTATAAATTAATGCGATTATATGCATTACGATATTTTTCCTCTGATTTTTTCAATTTTATATTAGCAATAACTCGGTCAGTTATATCTTTCACATATTCAATTACTCCAATTACATTATTATCTTGTTGCTTTAACGGAAAAGATGTAAGTTCTATCCATCCTGAAGGTTCCTCTTCAATAGGATAAGGTACAATTGAATTATGCTTTTGACCCGATTCTAATGTTAATAATGAAGGACACCACGGACATGGTGATTCTCTTCTCTGATAAACATCATAACATTTTTTTCCGATTAATCCGCCTTCACGACCATACATTTCTTGTATCCAATAATTCACACGTATGATGTTTAAATCCTTGTCGAGGATGCTTAACCCATCCTGCATACCATCAAAAATGTTTTCGAGGAATTTTTCATTTTTTTTATATTCTTCTTCAGCAATCTTACGTTTAGTGATATCTCTGGTAATCATAAGTATTTTTACTTTACCATCATTATTTACGAATGTTTTACCATTTGTTTCTGTCCAAATATAATGACCATCTTTATGAGCAATCCTAGCTTCAACAAATCCTTCTTTTTCTTTAAATGTTCTTCTCATTACCTCACTAACTTTTTTTCTATCTTCAGGATGGACTAATTCAAATACATTTTTATGTTCAATGTCTTTATAAGAGTAGCCCATTACTTTTTTATGAGTTTTTTCATTAATATATTCAATACCTCCTGCTTCATTTACGACTGTGACTAAATCATTGAGATTTTCAGCTAGAAGACGATATTTTTCCTCAGATTTTTTTAAATTCTCTTCTACTTTTTTACGGTGTGTAATATCTAAGGCAGTATATGTTATTCCAGCTGATAGATCATATGGATTAATTGGAGCGGAATTCAGTAATATATCTATTATAGTTCCATCTTTTCTTAAGAATCTAGTTTCAATTATAGCAATTCCATGATTTTGAATTTGTATATCTTTTATTCTCTCAACATATCTATAATCTTCATCTGTAGGATAGACTATTCTAATACTCCTACCAAGAAGTTCATCTTGAGAGTAACCAACAATAGTACAAAAACGGGTATTTACTTGGGTAATAACATGATTTATTACAACACTTATACCTGTAGGAGTTGATATAAAAATACTTTCTAGAGTAGCTTGGTGGTTTTTTAATTCTTTTTCTGCTTGTTTACGTTGAGAAATATCTTCTCCTGAACTAAGAGTCCCTATAATATTCATATTATCATCATAAATAATAGTATTATGCCATGCAATAATCTTTTCCTCACCATTTTTTGTAAGTACTGGGTTTTCAAAAAACTCTACTAGCTCCTTCTCTCCATGCATTATCTTTTGGAATACTTTGAAGACCTTAGCTCTAAAACGAGAAGGTATACATTTATCGAACCAATTTAATCCAATTAATTCTCCATCTTCATATTCAAGAATCTCATTTCCTTTTTTATTTAATATTGTAATTTCTCCTTTTTGATTGAGGGCAATAATAATAACCCCTACTAAATCTAAATATATATCTGGTTGAATATATTCTAAAAATTGATGAATTTCACTCATCTTTGAATATGCGCCCACCTAGTCATTTTTACAAAAATGTGATAAAATATTTCTATATCACATCGAATAATAAAAGTTTTAATATTTAAGATTAATTATTTTAGAAAATAAATTAGAAAATGACCTTGAAATCTTTCCAGCTTTTTACAATTAGCATGATTTTTTTAATAAAATACATGTGATTTAATTTTTTCATAATCTTATTAATAAGTTTTATATATTATTTAAAATAATAATTGCTTTAGCAATTTATAAAAAATAATTAGATGAATTATTTATGTCTGGAATTGAAAAATTAACAAATGTAATTACTGCAATGATCACACCATTTAATGATGAATTAGTACTTGATGAGGTAAAATATAGAGAATTTATTCAGTTTCAAATTAATAATGGATGTCAAATTTTAACAATGGGTACGACGGGAGAAAGTGCTACTTTGTCGCATGAAGAACATCATATAGCAATAGATATTGCCGTTGATGAAGCTAAAAAGAGCAATAAAAATCCTTTTGTTTTAGCGGGAACTGGAAGTAACTCTACGAAAGAAGCAATTTCCTTATCCCAATATGCTGAAAAAGCAGGAGTAAATGGTGTTTTGGTTGTAGTTCCCTATTATAATAAACCAGTTCAACATAGCTTGATAGATCACTTTTCAGCTATTGCAGATTCCATCTCTCTTCCAATAATTTTATATAATGTTCCAAGTCGTACAGGAAGAAATTTGGAACCTGATACAATTTCAAAATTAGCGTACTCAAAAGATAATATAGTTGGAATAAAATGTGCTAGTGGAGATATTGACCAAATAACTAAGATTATTAAAACCACTCCAGATGATTTTATTGTATTAAGCGGAGATGATGGTATGACATATCACATTATGGCTCTAGGAGGTAAAGGAGTTATAAGTGTTGCATCTAATATTATTCCATCAAAGTTGGTTGAGTTCACAAGCAGTATGCTTAATAATGACTGGATAAAAGCCAGAGCTATGCAATTAGATTTATATGATTTATTTAAGGTTCTTTTCATTGAAACAAATCCTGGACCAGTAAAATATGCTGCTGAAGTTATGGGTCTAATGGATAAAAGAATGAGGTTGCCGATGACAGTCCCATTAAAAGAGAATCAAAAGAAAATAAAAAATGTATTAAAGAATTTAAATCTAATTTGATTGGTAACTGAGGTTTAAATATGATAAAGTTATTGATCATTGGACCAACTGGTTCAATGGGTATGTTAATCAGTAAATTAGCATTAATAGATGATGAGATTGAAGTTGTTGCAGCTTGTGATGTAGAAAGTATTGGAAAAGAATTAGGAATTATTATAGGAGTAGACGATCCAAATAAGATTTCCATTAATGATATAAATAATCTTCAAAAAATTATTGATGAAACAAATCCAGATGTAGTAGTAGATTTTACTGTAGCTAAAGCTACTGAAAAAAATTGTATGATATGTGTTGAGAACGGAATTAGATGTGTTATTGGCACAACAGCAATGTCGGAGGAATTTATTTCTAAATTTGAAGAACTCGTAGTAAAAAATAAAGCACCAGCAGTTATATCCCCCAATATGGCGACGGGGGTTAATGTTTTCTTAAAAATAGCATCAATATTAGCAAATCATTTATCTGATTGGGATATTGAAGTAATGGAAAGCCATCATCATCGCAAGGCGGACGTACCTTCAGGGACAGCATTGAAGATTGTAAATATAATTTGTGATACTCTTGGTTGTAATCCAGAAGAAACTATAAAATTCGGCCGTTCAAAGGGATTTAATAAAAGGAAAGTTGGGGCTAGGAACGAAATAGGAGTACATGCTATTCGCGGGGGTGATATTGTAGGAGATCATACTATTTTATACGCTGGCCCTGGAGAGAGAATTGAATTAAAACATCAAGCTCACAGTCGAGAATGTTTTGCTGAAGGTGCTATTAAAGCAATAAAATTTATAGTAAAACAAGTAGAAAATAAAATTTTCGAAATAAAAGGTGTTCTAAATCTCTAAATTTTTTATATTTTCCCTTATAAAGGATTTTTCTTTACCTATATTATTTTTTCTTAAATTTTATAAAATTTATTGTGAAATTCTCGCTTCTCTTAGTATTTTTTTGTAATTTATTAAGTCTGGAAACTCCCGATTCCGTGCTATTTCTATAGTTTTACTTATAGGGTATGTTACTCTTCGAATTGAACATTTAGGGATTTGATTTTTAATTTTTATTATACCATAAGACGCTCTATTATCACCATCTAAAGACATACCAATACTTCCAACATTAAAAATAGTTTTATTCGCAATCTTTACTATAAAAGGAACATGTGAATGTCCTGACACTATGATTGATTCTTCAATGTTAGAGAAAATCTCTTTAAGTTCACTGTGCGAAATATTTTTTCCGATACCTTCTGAAATAGATCTTGGCGATCCATGTAATGCTAATATAGGTATTCCGATAGCTTCAAAAACACATTTCTCGGGGGTTCTTAATAAAAAATCGATCGACTCTTTTTTCAAATGATTTCTTGCATAAATATAAGCATTATATAATTTTTCTTCTTTTTTTGTAGATGGTGACCATTCATCATCTATTTCAGCAAACCAACCATCAGTATTTCCTTTAATCCAGCATAGTGGTTTTAGGTTTCGCAATTCTTGAAATACTTCTGAAGGAGAAGGACCATTTATAACCAAATCCCCTAAAAATACAATTTCGGAGATATTAAGAGATTTTATATCAGATATTACTGCGTTTAATGCGCAATCATTTCCGTGAATATCAGATAGAATGGCAATATTCATAGAAAAACCATCAATAATAATTTCTGTAATGATATCATAAGAGATTCTTGAATCTCCCATTATATAAGATAAAATTATAAAAAAGATCAGTGCAGATCAGTATTATCATTAATCTTCATAGTTTAAGAACTGAATGTTGATTTCATAATGCCAACACTTCATCGAGAGTATTAAAGGGTATCCAAGCCTTAATATTCTCACTTTTTATAATTTTATCTCATTATTAAAATAAAAAGATTAAGATTATAACTTTATTGTTTGTTATAATAGCACTATGTTATTTTAAATAGTCAGGTACTGTTTGGTTTTTCAATAAGTCATCAAAAGTCTCTTGCTTGCGGATTTTGTATGCATTTCCATCATTTATCAAAATTTCAGCAGGTCTGAGCCTTGAATTATATTGACTACTCATAGTAAAACCATATGCACCAGCATCCAATATTGCAAGATAATCTCCTTCAATTAATTCTGGTAAATCTCGTTCTTTACCGAGAACATCTCCAGATTCACATATTGGTCCTACAATATCATATTTTAAAATTTCTTTTTTACTGCTTTCATTACATGGAATAATGTGATGATATGAACCATAGAGAGTAGGGCGAATCAGAGTGTTGAATCCAGCATTTATTCCCGCAAATAATTTGAATCCATTATCTTTTATAGTATTAATTTGCGTTAAAATAATACTTGATTCCGCTGAGATATAACGTCCCGGCTCAATATAAAGAAATGGATCACCAATATTTCCTTTTTCTACTAATGTTTTGAAATTTTCTAATACGATTTCACTATATAAGTTTAAATCTAGTGGTTTTGCTTCAGGACGATACGGAATCCCTAGACCTCCTCCAAAATCGATAAATTCAAAACGAATATCTAAAGTACTTCCTATTTTTTCTGTTATTGAAAGAAATTTTTCAATAGGTTTCTCATAATCCCTAGCATCAATAATTCCAGAACCAATATGTTGATGAATTCCAAATTTTTTAAATCCTAATTTCTTTGCTTCTGAATATGCTTTGATCACCTGATTTTCTAAAATTCCAAATTTTATTTTTTTTCCTGCTGTTATAGTATGAGCATGATGACCTGCTCCAAATTCAGGATTAAATCTAAAAGAAATGAGCTTTTTTTCTTTTCCTAGTTTTTCATGAATCTTAGCTAATCTTTGTAATTGGCTAAAACTATCTAAATTTACTAATATTTCTTGTTTAACGGCATATTCAAAATCATCATTTGTAAACATATTTCCTGTATAGATTATTCGATTAGGTGGAACATTCGATTTCAAGCATGAATATATCTCACCAATCGAAGTACAATCAAAAAATGATCCTTCAGAGCTTAAAATTTTTAAAATTGCTAAGTTGGTATTTGATTTTACTGCAAAATAAATTCTGTTTTTTTTATAAACTGAATTTAGTTTATCTTTTAATTCTCGAAATCTTTTACGAATCATTTGTTCGTTGATAATATAAATTGGAGTTTTAAACTTCTCAGCAATTTCAATCGTATTCATATTTGCGAAATATAAAATACCCTCTCTATACTCTAGATTTTTATGGCCCAACCAATCAATGAATTTCATAACTTTAAAAAATTGGTAGATAATTTTTATCTATTATAATTTAATAATTTACATTCTTAAATTTCAATACTCTCTATAATCCCTTCAAAAACTTTTTCAACAGGACCTTCCATGAAAATAGTCCTCCCTGTATATCTAATTTTCAAATCTCCCCCATCATTATGAACAATTATAGGAACATTTTTATTAAAAAGCCCTAATATCGACCCAGCAACAACACTGGCACAAGCTCCCGTCCCACATGATTTAGTTATTCCTACTCCTCTTTCAAATACTCGTAATATACTCTCTTCTTTAGAAATTATTTTAACAAATTCAACATTTGTTTTATTTGGAAAATGGCTATTAGATTCTATTGCTGCACCATACATGTTTAACTTTTCATCATCAAGTTGTTCTTCGATAAAGATAACCACATGTGGATTACCCATTGAGACAGCTGTAAAATTAAATATTTTATCTAGAACAACTAATGGTTCGTTAACACATCGATCTACTTTAGAATCCAAAATTACTGGAATTTCATCACAATCTAATATTGGGGGGCCCATATCAATTTCAACGCTTCTAACTATGCTATTAGTGATACTAAGTTTAGCAATCATTATTCCTTTCAGAGTTTCGATTTTAATCTCATCTTTTTTGACAAAATTTTTTTCATAGACATATTTTGAAAAACATCTAATTCCATTTCCACACATCTCTGCTTCTGTTCCATCATTATTAAATATCCTCATTTTTATATCCGCATCTTTAGAGGCACATACAAAGATTAAACCATCGGCTCCAATGGAAAAATGAAATTCACATAATTTACGTGCTAATAAGGATTTATTTTCCTCAGGAATGTTCAATGTAATATCATCAATGATAATATAATCATTACCTAAACCATGATATTTTCCAAACTCTAGATTTTCTAATTTCATTTCAAAGTTCTCAAGCGTATTGATTAAATCTAATATAATCTAATAATATTAACAATAAAATTTAAATGTTATTTGTGTATACATACATATATACACATGTA
Source organism: Candidatus Odinarchaeota archaeon (assembly GCA_048885285.1). Taxonomy (GTDB): domain Archaea; phylum Asgardarchaeota; class Lokiarchaeia; order Sigyniarchaeales; family SOKP01; genus Loki-b32. The sequence continues at coordinate 1,135 of JBHLQA010000091.1, read as the reverse complement.
AATAAAAATCTATATTATGATAGAAAAGAAGTTTATTGAATTATTAGAAGAAATTGGCTTGACTCATAATCAATCACTAATTTATTTCACTTTAATAAAAGCAGGGAAGAAAGGAAGTATAGTACGGGAGTTAGATCATGCTACTGACATCAAAAGAACAAATATTTACCCTATTTTGCATGAATTAATAGATCTTGGATGTGTAATTGAAGGTGGATATGCTGAAAAATCTAAAAATGCGGCAATTTATATTGCCCTTGAACCAGTAAATTTTATAAATCATCTTATTCAAAAGAAAGGAGAAGAAATGGAACACTTAAAAAAATTTAACGAAACAAAAGTAAAATCATTACAAACTATATTTCAAGAAGGGATTGAAATAAATCTTGAAGAAGTTGATCCTATTTTGAAAAGTTATTTTAAACCATTGTTAATGGCAGGTTGGAAGATACATTCCTATGTAAAAAGGAAAGAGATCCCTATGTTTGATTATGAGGTATATGATAGTATGCTTTATGCTCCTCATGCAAAGATTTTGAAAGATTGCAGTTTCCATTTATTTGTCTTTGGTTATGATATACAAAATGATAAGAATGCTCTTCAATTTTTTTCCCAGAGTTTAAAGAGAAAAACAAAAGAAATAAAATCCTACTTTTTTGACATAAAACAAATTAAGCTACTTGATGAAAGTGTTAAATTTTTTAATAATACCTTTCCAAGCTATAAAATGCAAGTTAAATCGAGTGAACTTAAGAATTCAAAATATTTTTCTGAGGATTTAAAAGAAGATATTGATATGAAAAAAAGTGATTATTTTGAGATTGGAAAGGCAGTTATGATCCCTGCTAAGAATAAATTATTCTATTTATGGGCTGAATCTAACCAAATTTTAAATGAAATAATTAAACCCATAATTAAGATTGAAAATCTCTAATAGAGAGATATATAAGAGATTCAAATAATTTTAAGAATTGAAAATATTCTTAAAAAATATTTAAATCTGATTCCATGTTGATTTCAATTTTATATTTATTAAATAAAGAAATACTATATTGGATTTTTAGTTAATTTTTGATGTTTTAATGGATATTTAATTAACTATTGAATTACTATTATCGTTTATCTATACTTCAAA
>JBHLQA010000090.1:1831-9933 GCA_048885285.1 Candidatus Odinarchaeota archaeon | reverse complement strand
AGCATGGCTAATAATTTGGTAAAACCTTCTAGATTTGTCTCACTAAGCTTTTCTTTTAAAAGATTATTAAATCGACGTTCATAAATTATTTTGTGGTTAAGTAATTCATCCCTTACTTTTTTATTGATCTCGTAAAATTCGCGAATTTCTTTCTCAATATTAAAAGAATTCTTATGTTCTTCTATTAATACTAATGCTGATCTTACTTTTTCTAAAGCAGAATTATAATCTCCATTCTTTATTTTCTTTAGAATGATAGATTTATAATAATTTAGTTCCTCGATAAGATCCTTTTTGTTTTTAAAATTTTCAAGATTGTAATTAAAACTCATTTACTCTCTACTAAAATATCGGATAATATATTCTTTTTACTCTAACTAGTATAGATCAAAAATATAAATTTAATGTTATGTATTTAATAAAAATTCTAATCATTATTGACGAATAATATGAGTAGATTAAAAATGATAATAATAGTAGTTCTAAATAGAGATTATATTGATTATAAATTTAAATAGGATTAATAAGTTGACTGAATAAAATAAATAGATGTTAGAATTATCATATAAAAAGTCTATATTGCTGATTATAGTTGAGAAAATAGATCCAATTCATATAAGAGATTTTTTAATTGAGATCTATGAATAGATTCGATTAATTATTAACTAAAAATAGAAAAAAAATGCGAAAAAAAATTATTTAATTACGAGCTCCACATAAAGGACATACATCTGCATCTCCAATTGGATTACCACAATCTTTACAACGCTTAACACTATCAACAATATCTTCTTCTTTCTCAATCTTACCCTTAAATTCATCAGTTTTTCCTTTAGAAAAGATATTTCCCTTGATATTACCTGGCCATACTATATTAACGACAATTCCAGCAATCACAACAATAACGCAAATAATGATAAAGAAAATTAACTCACCATAAAAATTAGCCTCGAAAAATGAATATACTACTACTATCCAATTTACCATAAATTGTCCAATTGGAGTTACAATCGGTCTAAAAAATGAATATATAGCTCCAAAGATTTCAGCCAAAATTTCTAAAATTTCAAATTGAAATAGTATTTTATCTCACCTTTTAATCTTTTATTCTTTCTTCTCGAATTTTTTCTCTATTAATTGTAAAATCAATTATATCATACACTTTTAATACAATAGTGAGAAAATACACCCCCAAAGTAACAAGAACCATCTGTGAAACATCTAGTGTAATAAATGCGAAATCTTCCACTATAAAGGTCAATTCGAGAGCACCAGAGAATTTATAGGCCCATATATATATACAATTAACAAGAACCTGAACCAACGCAATTGATGCTTTTCGAATCGATTGTTTTGGAGAAGAATGCGAGAAAAAGGCACAACCAGTAATAATTAAACCAATAGAAATTATCCAAAATCTCACTCTTTCATAATCTTCTCGTGTGAAATCTAATTCAGCAAAACCTAAATCAAAAGACTCAATCAATGAGAACATAATTAATGGAACCACAATGGTAATTACTGCATAAATAGCTGCAAATATAAAACCCTTCACCATATTTCCTACAGCACCCAATTCATTTCACCTCTTATTACATTTCTCCTATTTGTAAGTTAGTTATTCCAAATGTAATTGAATGTAATCCTAATGAATAATCTAAACTAATGATTAAAGTAGCATAGAATATTACTGCTGGTGGTCCTCTGGTCAAATCTACCTCTGTTTCAAAATCGGGTATTTCTGCCTCATTAAAATTACTCATATTTGCTGTAAAGTTCAGAGTTCTTTTTTGACCTTTAGGAATTGTCCCAAAATTTTCATATTTCCAAAGAATTTCAATCTGTCTTGTTGTATTCACTCCTGGTGTAGTAAAGTTTACATGACTATAATTCATTTCAAGACTTATTGTAAATCTAAGATTTTCTATGTCAAAATAACCCGTATTATTGACATAAATTGGTAAAGCAAAATTAAAGTCCTCTATTTTATATGTTGTTTCATTTATTTCGACATCATAAACTGCATTATCAATATCTACTCCAATATTATTTTCAAAATCGGTTAAAATTAAAACCGCTGAAAATGCACCAAGAGCTGAAACAAGAGTAATAGATAATGACAATATAAGAATAAAAATACGAAATATAAGTCTAAAAACCCGCGACGGTCTCATGATAATCGAGAAAATACATTAATTCTATTTATTATTTTTTGTTTTATTCAGATAAATTAAATTATCTTTTATTAGATTAATTATACTTATAAATTTTATATTTATATTTATTCGCAATCCAAACTCATATTTAATATTGTTAAGGCGACAATTCTTTTTTTTTTTTGACAAAATAGGAAAAAAATGATTACCTTAATTTTATTAATAGTTCCATATAATGAATTCGAATTAGCTTCTAAATTTTAGAGATATAGTTTAATTAAATAAATAGATTATATAGGTTAATTAACAATATTTTTTTAAAATCTAAAAAAAAATTGAGTCGATTATGATAGAAGAAAAATATAAACAAACATTGATGAATTTGGAAGATATTCAAGCTCATTCGTTAAAGTATGAAGAAGTCGCAATAAAAATGAATACCTCCATAGATACTGGGTTATCTGAAAGTGAAGCTCAAAACAGAATTGAAAAATATGGTAAGAATGAATTGATCAAGGAAAAAGGAAAGACCGCTTGGCAGATATTCATCGGTCAATTCAAAGATTTTCTAATATATCTTTTAATTTTTGCTATAATTATATCAATTATTATTGGGGTATATGAGTCAAATAGACCTGGAGGTGAAGCATGGTCTACGGAGTATACAGATGCTATAGTCATTGCAGCAATTTTAATTGTAAATGCCATATTGGGATTTTATCAAGAATATCAAGCAGAAAAGTCCATGGAGAGCTTAAAAAAATTAGCACCTCATTTTGCAAAGGTTAAAAGAGAAGCGAAAGTACAAGAAATAGCAGTTGAAGATGTGGTTCCTGGAGATATAGTTTTAATAGAAGAGGGTGATAAATTTCCAGCAGATGTCAGGTTATATAAAGAATTTTCACTTTATGCTGATGAAGCAATTCTAACAGGTGAATCACAGCCTGTTAAAAAACATCTGATACCTGTTGATGAAAAAATGATTCTAGCAGATAGAACCAACATTGGATATATGAATACGATTATTACAAGAGGGAATGGAGAAGGTATTGTAATTGGAACTGGAATGAAAACCGAGATAGGAAAAATAGCAGAAAGTTTACAAGAGGAACCCGTAGAGCTTAGTCCTTTTCAAAAGGAAGTCAATAGGTTTGGTAAACTTCTTGGAATTATCATTATAGTAATCTGTTTTGCAATTTTTTTTATTGATTTCATACTTCTATTACTTACCGAATTCAGTTTTGAAGAGCTTATTGAAGCTTTTGAAATCTCGATTAGTTTAGCTGTTTCCGCCGTTCCGGAGGGTCTTATTGTTGTTATTACAATTGTTATGAGTATTGGTATGAGTAAGATGGCCCGTAGAAATGCTCTTGTAAGAAAATTAACTGCCGTTGAAACTTTAGGAAGGGTAAATGTCATTTGCTCAGATAAAACGGGTACTTTGACGAAAAATGAAATGACTGTTGTAAAAGTATTTATTGGGGGTGTAGAATATAACGTTGAAGGTGTTGGATATGCTCTTGAGGGTAAAATTATTGATGAAAAAGGAAATAAAATTCAATTAGGAGAAAATATAAAGAGATACCTGGAAGTCTGTATGTTTTGTAATAATTCTAATGTTTCAAGAAAGGATAATGGAACAAATGATACTAATGTAGTTGGAGATCCTACTGAAATTTCCATGAAAGTATTAGCAATGAAAATGGACCTTGACACTAAAGCTGAAAAGGTAGATGAAATTCCATTTAGTTCTGATAGAAAAATGATGTCTGTTGTAGTAAAAATCGAAGGTAAATTATATTCACTTATTAAAGGGGCACCAGATGTTCTTTTAAAAAATGCCAATCATGCTATATATAATGGAACAGTTAAACCTATCAATGAGGTTAAAGATATGATTGTTAACAAAAATGAAGAATTCGCTAGAAGTGCTTTAAGAGTGTTAGGAGTCGCATTTAAGCCTCTTAATGAAGGATATGAGGAGGATGACATCGAACAAGATTACACATATCTAGGCTTGGCAGGAATAATTGATCCCGCTCGAGACGAAGTTAAAGATGCCATCGAAGAAGCTAGAATGGCAGGAATTCGAACAATTATGATAACAGGAGATCATAAAATTACAGCAATAGCAATTGCCCATGAAATTGGATTAACGGAGTCTAATGAAGCAATTACAGGAGCAGATTTGGAGGAAATGAATGATGATGATCTTCGAGAGAGAGTTAAAACAGTCGATATTTTTGCTAGAGTGACCTCTGAACATAAATTACGAATTTTAAGAAGATTAAAAGAATTAGATTTAATTGTAAGTATGACTGGAGATGGAGTTAATGATGCACCCGCAGTTAAGGGTGCTCATGTGGGAGTTGCAATGGGCTTGAAGGGTACTGAAGTTACACAAGAAGCATCAGATATGATCCTAATAGATGATAATTATGCCACTATTGTAAATGCTATTGAAGAAGGTAGAGGAATTTTTGAAACCACGAAGGGTTTCTTTAGATACATGCTAAGTACTAATTTTGATGAAATATTTCTAATCCTTACGGCTTATATTGTAATAAAACTATTTTCAACAGTATTTCTTGCTATTCCTGTGGCGCCAATTCAGATTTTGTGGTTAAATATAGCCACAGATGGTATACCCGCTATGGTATTAGGCCTTACACCTACAGATCCCGATGTAATGAAAGATAAGCCGAGAGAGGGTTTTACCTTGCTCCCTGAGATTAAGGGTCCGGTTCTTCTACTTGGAATTTACACAAGTATTACAGATATAACACTTTATCTTCTTCTCTGGGGTGTATTAATTCCGACATGGACTGAGACGGGATTAGATCCCGCACTAGTAAGTGGTACAGAAATCTTTGGTATAGCCTTTACAGCAGAAGAATATGCTATTGCATTAGCACAGACAATTCTTTTTAGCAATTTAGTTATATGCGAGTTATTATTTGTTTTTACATGTACTTCTAATATCAAGCCATTTTATTTATTTCCAAACAAACATTTATTCTGGGCAACAGGTCTTTCTCTAGGACTACAATTCGTAATTCTCTTTACTCCACTGTCAATAGTCTTTCATGTTATACCCATATACCATCCATACTACTGGATAACGCTTTTTATTGGTGCTTTTAGTGTCTCTGTTGTAGATGAGATAAGAAAATGGAAACTACGAAGAAACAGAGGAATGACTCGACTAATAAGATCTTAAAAAATTTTTATTTTATTTATTTTTTTTAATTATGGTTATATAATTTTTAAGCCAAAAAGTTATATATCTTTGATATTTTAATTGTTTTAATTCGTATTAATTAATTTTAAATCATTTTTCGTATTTTATTAAATAATTAGTAGTTAGTAGTTCAACATACTTAAACAAGATTGATGTATAAGAATGATTATTACTGAAGTTATAAAGAATAAGATTGAATCAAATCAGACAGTTCTAACTGAATTTGAATCTAAGCAATTATTACAAGAAATTGGTATTTCTATTCCAGTTCAAAAATTAACAACTTCTAAAGAAGAGACCATTTCTGCGGTTGAAGAGATTGGTTTTCCTGTTGTAATGAAACTTATGGCGGAAGATGTTGTGCATAAATCAGATACAGGAGCCGTAAAACTTAACTTAAAAACAAAAGAAGATGTCGAAAAAGCTTTTGATGACCTAATGAGTATTCCTTCTAATAAAGAAAAAATGATTTCTGTGCAAAAGATGGCTGAGGAACCAATAACAGAACTCATCATTGGTATGACTACAGACCCTCAATTTGGTCCTGCTTTAATGTTTGGAATTGGTGGAATTTTAGTGGAACTATTAGAGGATGTTAGCTTTAGAATAGCACCAGTTACTGAATATGATTGTAGAGAGATGATAAGAGAGATCAAAGGGTTTCCTATATTAGATGGATACAGAGGAAAACCTAAAGCAGATATTGATGCTATTGTCGATACTTTGATGAAAATATCTGATCTAGTTATTAAATATGATGAAATAAATGAATTAGATCTGAATCCCGTTTTTATTTATGAAAAAGGACTAATTTGTGTTGATGCTAGGATAATACTAAAAAATAAATAAGTTGTTTTTTTTTGATTTTTTAAAAAAAATCATATTAGATTACCACATTAAATGCTCTACGCATTTAAAAACTTTAATTATTTTAAAAGTTATTCTTACAAACCTGATTTTAAAAGGATATTTAGTAAATAGAAAATTTACTCTCTCTACTCTTTTAATTTGATTAAAATGATATAAGCAGTATCCACAAGGATACTTGAAGTGTTATATATCAGAACAAAACAAAATGTCATTATTACAATATTTTGATTTACTTTTGGGGGATATTCCAGAGGATAATTTAGAAGAAATTAAAACATTTAAACATTTTAAATCTTTAAGAGGATATGCAAAACAATTCAGATTATCTTATAATAAATTTAGAAGGACTCTAATTCAACACCTTGAACAAAAGTATGGGTTTGAAAGAGCGGAAATCATATACAAGAAATTATGGCCTACACTCCAAGAGAAGACTAAAATAAGGAAGCAAAAATTTCTAAAAAAACTTCATTTCCAATTAAATAATTATTTCCCTAAGGAAATTGGAAAATTTGATCAAATCATTGAATACGCTCGAGAATTTGACGTTGATCCAGCTAGTATAACAAATTGGATTATGGAATACTTAAATAATAAATTCTTTGTTACTTATTCAGTGGAAGTAGCTATAGAAAAAGCTCAAGAAATGTACAATACAATATGGACGATAAATTTACGTATCAGTGGTGGTAGACATATAATAGATCATAATCGTATTAAAAAATATGTTCAATCTAAACATGGTCAATTAATAACAACCGAAGATGAATTTGAAAATAGAAATGAAATTATTTCAAAAAGATATGTCTCAATAAAATGTAAAAAAAATCACAGTTGGTCAGTTATAGTTTCAAATCTTTTATATCGTAAATCTTGGTGTACTTATTGTTATCAACTCAAATGCCAAGAATATTTATTGAAATTTATGAAAGTAATTTTTGGTAAAAAGTTTTCCCAAATAACTCTAACAAAGGCTTATGGTTTGAAATATGAACCAAATGGAGGTATGTTAAAATTTGATGGATATAATGAAAGTGTGTTAATTAAGGGTAAAAATTTTAAAATTGCTTGTGAATTTGATGGGAAACAACATGATAAATAACCAAATTATTTTCATAAATCAATAGAAGAGTTTAAGTATGCTCAAAAAAATGATATGATGAAAAACAAGTATGCTAAATCTCATAAGACAATACTTATAAGAATTAAACAAATTCAAGGTTTTGATAAAAATTGTTTTGAAAAGAATCCTAAAAAAATCTTACAAGAAATAATAAATCAGTTTAATGAGCAAGTCCAAAAATTATTTGGAATTCAGAATATTAGATTAAAATATAAAGATCGTATGATAAAAAAAATATTTTATAACAAAATTAGATCTTTAGATAAATATTTCTAGAACTACTCCATTAAGTTAAAAATTATAAGTTATAATAAGAATTGTTAAAAATTAATTCATAAAATCAAGGGCTTCCCAATTCTAGATGGCTATCAAGGAAAACCAAAAGCAGATATCAAAGCAATTGTAGAAGTGCTGATGAAAATCTCTGATCTTGTAACCAAATATGAAGAAATCAATGAAATGGATTTAAATCCTGTGTTCATTTATGAAAATGGTTTAATTTGTGTAGATGCCAGGATTATTTTAAAAAAAAATTGAATGTAATTCCAATAACCATTGTTTTCTTATTATTCTATATTGATATTATTTCAAAAACATTCTAATTTATAGAAGCTTTAATTGATATATATTATAAATTCCATATTTTTTCATTAAATATATATTAGGAGATTGTTACTGATTTCTTAATTAATTTTTAATTTAGAAAAATTAT
>JBHLQA010000090.1:0-1821 GCA_048885285.1 Candidatus Odinarchaeota archaeon | reverse complement strand
TAAGATCAAATATACAAAGTTATAGTAATTATTAACTAATTCTTATTCGAAATTAAATACAAATAAATTAAATTGATTTCTATGAAAAAATCTGAACTAAAAAAGAAAATAAAGGTGTTTGGTTTTCTCATCTTAATATTAGGAACAATTACGATGGGTTTTAATTTTATTGCATGGAATAATTCCTCACAGAATTCTTCATTTAATGAAAAATCAAATGAAGAATTGGAAGAGTATGGAAATAATTTTGATAGCCTTAAAACAGCAGATTATACACCTAATTATAGCAGTACAGGAGGAAATTTAGATATATCTCTACAGCAGTCTAATATTACAATAGGAACACCTCTCTTTGAAATTACTAATGCTTCTGATCCCACTAATATTACTTTTTATAGTAAGTGTCCTAAGGATCCGACATTTAATTCAACGAGATCTCAAGTATTCGTAAAAGATATTTTTGCACCAAATCGAACTCTATCTTTAGAAAATGATACAACAGACAATGGGCATGTGTCTTTAGCTCAACGAGCTTTTTCATTTAGTGTACTCGGTGATGGAGTACTTGAGAATCTTACACTTTATCTTAGTAATCAAGATACTGATCCTGGAGATATTGCTCAAATAAATATTGATTTGATGAGTGCTACAGCTGTAGGTTTACCTTCTAATACAGTTGTTCAAAATTTAGCTACTACATATATAGTTGAAAATAATACTGCAGGATTTCACACTTGGATTAATCTTGGTAAATCATTTAAATCTACTCAAACTGAAAATAATTTATGGTTTATTAGAATCATTCAAATTGGTGGATCATCAGCGGATTTATATCTTCATGGGGCTCTTGATGATCCTGGTGGTACACCACCAGAACCCGATGATTCAGAAGATTATTATTATTTCGGAGGTTGGGATCACCAAGACGATCTTGATTTCTATGCCGATATTGGTTTAGCACCTATAGGTAGTAATACTCCCTTTCCTGCTGATATTAGTCTTAAAATAAATAATACCCCTGTAAGTAATACCACTCAAGGTGAGGGAAATACTATTATTAATAAAGATTTCACAAGTCTTCCTAGTCAATTAGATTACAACATAACTGCTGAATGGTGGGATGTTTCATGTAATATCACTAAAATTCAAGTCAATTATACAAAATCTGATTTAAAAGCCAGTACAAATTTTACAGTTTTAGGAAGCGCTCAGTCAATTAGGTGGAATGCTACAAGAATTGGAGGATTAAACTATTTTAACACAAATTGCAATAATTATAAGATTAATTTTACAGTACCTGCTAACTGGCAGAACTTTCAGGCATTTAATGGAACTAATGACAACAAGTCAGACTACATTTCTTTTGGTCCGATAGTCAATGGTTATAAAGAGCTTCAAATATCAAATGCGGGAAATGGAACTTATTGGTTTATTAATGCAACTTCAGATAATTTACTTCGTGCTATTGACACATTTGTTAGTTCTGTGAAGACTAATATCACTAATTATGGTGAAACTATTGATATTATAGGAAACTTTACGGAAACTATTAAAGATGGTAATGCAACTGTTGAAATATATAGTCCCGACTTTGCAGGTAATTATTTAAACTATACTTATTATAATGATTCTTTTTCCGATAATAATGAGGTTGATCTTGGCAGTTGGACAATTACAGGCACCCCTATAGATTATGGTCAATTTAGAGTACAATTATTTTGTAGCAATGGTACAGTAGCTGGATTTCTTGAGAAAAATTTTACTGTTTTTGGGGAAACAGAATTACAATTGACAAATCCTTTAAATGAAAGTGAATATTTA
>JBHLQA010000089.1:0-9958 GCA_048885285.1 Candidatus Odinarchaeota archaeon | reverse complement strand
ATGATTATTATAATAAATAAGAAATAATCCATTTCAAAATAAAAGTAACTTAATTACTGAATTACTAAACTTGGACTGCTTTTTTTTTTATATAATTAGATTGGGTATTTTATTTAAATCAAAATAAGATAAAGTGAAATAAATATGAGTAGTGATGTTGAATTAACATCAGATTTAGAGTTTATTGAATGTCCCTTTTTTTCATCATGTATACTTCCTAAAATCCGTTTTTTATGTAAGATTCCTGATTGTAAGAATTGTCCAGATTATTTATACAAGGTTAGAAAAATAAAATAGGTATTTTTTTCTGGGAATTCTTCGAATTTCATAATTAAGGGTTAAAATTTTTTTGTTATTTGATTTCTAATTTTGATATATTCTTTTAGTTGCTTAATTGTTTTAAGTTGGAAACGTTCTAACCCTGATTCTGACATATTAAATCCATACACTTTTTCAATAAATACTGTTATTAAATAAGCGGTAGCCCCCCATATAGTATATTTTTGACCATTAAAATCATCAATATAATTATAATAAAAAATAGGAAATTTTTTTCTTTCGATATCAACAGCTTCTTCTCTAAAATTTATTTTGCTGGTAAAAAAACTAATTGGAATCTTTAAGATTCTCTGAACTTCCCGATCATCTTTAACTAGAACTTGATTTTTATCAATTAAGCCTAAAAAGGGGGTAATAATATATCGAGTCATTGTAGGGAAGTCATCCAAACATCCAAGAATTTTAATGTTCTTGGGAAATACTCCGATTTCTTCTTCTGTTTCTCTTAAAGCTGTGTCCTTCATTGAGGTATCTAAGTGAGGGTCAAATTTTCCTCCAGGAAAAGACATTTCTCCTCTGTGTTTTGTACCCTGATCAGATCTATGGATTAATATTAATTCATATGGCTTATTTTCGTAGGGGATTATTGAAAAAAGAACAGCTGAAGAGGTAAAAAAATCATCTTTTATAGAGATTCTTAAAGGAGAATCAAATGGATAAACGGATTTCCTAATTAAATTTCCATCAAAAATCAAGTTTAGTTTATCCATGAGTTTTAGCAAAAATTTTAAGATAATAAATAATTTGAAATACATAATATTTGATTCTAAAAAAGTTTTTAGCAAGTGTTTACCAATGAAACTTCCGAAGGAACTTAAAGATAAAAGCGATATTGGTGGAATTGAAAAAAATAGACTGTGTTCTATTAAGGGTTGTGATAAAGTTGCAATTCGATCGCTTTCCGAAAACGCGTGGAAACAGTATGTTGAAAATTCAGGTTTAAAATATAAAGAAAATTCACGACGTAAAATTTATTTATGTAAAATTCATTATAATCAATCTAATAAATATAGAAAATCACAAGATAAGATTTTTCAGAAGAAAGGTTTTTTAGATAATTCTTTAGCTATAAGAAAAGGAAAATGGGAGTGAATATTAAGGAACTGCCGCCATTTTATCATATAATACATCTATTAATAAATTCTGTCCTTGAATAATTCCAATTGTTAGGAGTGATAATCCAATGAGTAGAAGAATTACAGCAATAATTTTATTTCTCATTTTTCTAGCATTTTATAATATTGCATAGTAAAAATAGTTTCTCACTATTCTATCTATTTTGTTAATTTTTCTAATGTTTTAATTTTGGCATCAATTTTTTTCAATCTAAGGTCAAATTCTTTATCTGTTTTTTTGAATTCTTCTTCAGTAAGTTCTTTTGAATGGAGTCTCCCTTTAGTAAGTTTCCTCTCTCCGGATATCTCGGTTTTTTCCAATTTTAAATCTTGAATCCATAATTTCATTCCAGAGACTAAGTCGTCTCGTTCTTGTTCTAGACTCTCTTTTTCTTGCTTATATTTATCCCTTAGTTTTTCAAATGATTCTCTATCTACTTTTTTTAATTTGTGTTCTCTTGTTAAATTCTCAAGTTGGAATATCTTCTTTTCAATATCACTGTTAATCCTCTGAACAATAAAAGGGTCTTCTAAATTCTGTTTAACCTCCATTTCTTTTTCCTTCAATTCACTTATTAGAGTTTTTAACGCTTCTAATTTGATGTTTACATCCTTTTTAAAATCGAGATCATATTCATATCTGGCATCCTTCGTGGATTTTGATAATTCAGTTAATTTTTCCCCTAGTATTGTTTTGTTTAATTGAACATCATTATAATCAATATAGAAATCAATTTGTTCTTTAACTGTATCTGGGAGGGGTTTTACTTCCTTTTTTTCTTTTGTTTTTTTTAGTGTTATTTTTTGTTCCTCTTTTGTTTGGATTTCTATAGCTTCTTCCTCTGGTTGTATATCTTCTTGTTTCTCCTCAATGACTTGTATTTCCTTTTCTTTTTTAACCTCTGTAATTTCTGGTTTTTTTTCTGATTTTGGGATATCTGTTAACATAGGCTTACCACATATGATGCAGAATTTATCTGTCTGTTTTACAGGATTACCGCAATAGGGACAAAACTTTGGGCTCATTCAATCATCTTATAAATTTAGTTTCTAAATTATATGTTATTTTAAATCAAACTTATAAATAAAATTAATTGAGTCCGATTTTTGAAATTTCTTAGGTTTTTCTAAATTTGGAGGTATATTTAATTATAGAATCTGAAAAAAATTCAGTAATTCTTGATATTAACCGAGGACTCTTTTTGCATATGGGATTTTGCGAAAGATGAAATGACTTAGCAAGAAACAGAGTGGTATTGTAATAAGAGAAACAAGGATAAATTTTAGCACAGTTGGGATAGCTATTGATAAAAAAGCAACATTAATAGCAGTAAGGATAGGTTGGTGTATTATATAGACTGTATAGACATTGGTCGCTAGTGTTCTATAGATCCTTCCATGATGGACGAATTTATCACGAAATATATATATTAACCAAATTGGAATTCCAATCAAAAGAATTGATTCCCAGATAGTATATATTAATGCTTGCCAAGTAAATCCACCCAAAAAAGCATCGACATTTCCATTTTCTAACGCTCCTCCTAACAATAAAGTAATTGGGACAAGTAAGATTGTAATAAGTGATATAATCCCCCAATATGTGGCATGGGATTTAGATATCCGGTTAAACCAATCCCCTCTATAAGCCAATATACCACAATAAAAGCAAAATGTATAATAAACCATATGGGCTAATTGAACATATAGAACCCACTCAACTACAGGAAAAAAAATTCGAACTATAAATGTTAGCAGAGATAAAAAAGTGATGCATATAAATAGTGCTCTATTAGGAGGAAATTTATCTCGATATATATGAACAGAATATTGAGTAGAATATCTATCTGAAAGTACTCGGAATACTATATAAATTCCAGCAAATATTAATAGGACTAACAAAAACCAAAGATGACCGAATTGAATTCTAAAATTTGTGTACTGATCTTGTAAAACGTCCAGAAAAGACCAAGTCTCCGTAATATCCACTGCAAAATTCAATATAAGATATAAATTAATGGATACAATTATAAATGTGTATAAAACTAATGGAATACCCAAATGTATCAATCGATCTTTGAGAAATTTGATTAATCCCTTTTTTTTATACGATCGAGGAGTAAAATAACCTGCAAGTAGAAAAAAGGTTGACATAAAGAAGGATTGATTGATAGCATTAAATAAGGTGAATATAATGGGGCTAATGGAATCTGAGACACCTTCCGTGATTGCCCAATCACCATTTCCTCCGTATGCAATACTAGCATGATGTAAAATTACTAAAATCGTTAAAAATATCCTCAATTTATCCAAATAATAAACTCTTAAACTAAGAGTTATGAGTTGTATTTCTTCTTGCAACTGCTTCATTAAAACATCAAAAATTTTAGTAAGTGAAAATATATTTCAAATAGTTTATTAAATTTAAATACAATTTTATTTATTGAAAAAGCATTCCGATTTTTGATGTTGCATATTTTATATCTAACTGTTAAACAATTTGAATAACAATCTATATATTTATGTCATTTTTAAAGTACTTAAAGATGGAAATTGAAAAGAAAATCCCTATACACATTGGATTGTTTGGGCATATAGACTCCGGGAAGACTGCAATAGCAGAAGTACTTAGTGAAATCATCTCTACTGCTGGAATCGATGCCCATCCGCAAAGTAAAGAACGAGGAATTACTATTGATTTGGGTTTTACTAGTTTTATTCTTGATAAATATATAATTACTCTTGTGGATGGACCGGGTCATGCTGATTTGATAAAAATTAGTGCCTCCTCCGTAGAAATTATCGATTGTGCTTTAATCGTTATTGATATTAATAAAGGACCTCAAGTTCAAACTGGAGAACATCTAATTTTAATTGAATCACTTAATATCAAGAGAATTATTGTTGTGATTAATAAGATCGATTTATTCTCTAAAAATGTAGAAGAGGAATTAAAAAAAACTAGAGAGTTCTTCGATTCCACAATATTTGGTTATAACGTGCCGATATTTGCTGTTTCAGCAAAAGAAAGGGTTGGATTTGATGACCTTAAAAATGGAATATTAGAAACGATAAAGTCTTTATCTATAGAAAGACATGTTAAAGGAGATATAATAATTCCTATTGATCATCATTTTCCAATAAAAGGAATGGGAGCAATATTGACAGGTACAATTTTAAATGGGACATTGAGAGTAAATCAAAACTTAGAAATTATACCTGTAAAGACTTCTGGGCGTGTTAAAAACATTCAAATATTCCGCCACAATGTTGATATTGCTAAGGCTGGTGATAGAGTAGGAATGAATATAAAGGGTTTAGAGTTGAAAAAGATTTATCGTGGTTGTTATGCAACAGATAACCCTAATGCTTTTGATCATTGCAATATTATAGAAGTAAAGGTCAATAATAATAACCTATTCAAACCAAAAACAGGTTTTGGAACTCAGATCCATATTACTATAGGAATGGTAACTACGAGTGGAAATATCTATCCATTTTATGAACTCAATGGAAAGAGAATTCAAACTACTGCATCAAATAAAGATAGGGGATTTAGGGCAATGATATTATTAAAGGAAAAAGTTATCATAAGAAAAGAAAAAAATATTATGCTTCTTAGTCGTTTAGATTTACCTCCTACTACTTTAAGAATATTGGGATCAGCAGAGTTGGTAAGGATTTATAAAGAACCACCCTTAGTATATAAATATAAAACAAAACAAGGAACCATTAAGAATCCAGATCATCCTCAAGGAATCGTCTGTAATGGTTTAGCACAGAGTGTTATTGGAGCAAAAAAAATAGTTGGGAAGTCCTTAGAACCACCATTTACTAAAATTTTAGATACCTTCGGTACTAAAGGTGCTGTTATAGTAGGGATAAAATCTGATGGAAAACAGGTAAAGAAAGGAGATCCTGTTTTTCTAAAAGAATTAAGAAGTATTCGACTAAAAAACATTTAAATTCTCAAAAATTAATATTATCTTAACAAAGGTGTTTAAAATAGGTCAAGCAAAAGAATCTGAAATTAACATCAGCCAAGATATCCTAGATGAGTTAATGCGTAATTTGGAAAATTTAGAAGCTTCAACCGATTTAGAAGGAACCGCTGTTGTTTCAAAAACAGGTCTGAGAATTGCGAGTTCTGAAACTGCTGATGTTGTATGGGATATTTACAGTGCGAGTCCCGCAACATTAATTTCGTTAGGAGAGAAGATTAGCCAAGGTTTACAACAGGGTGAATTAAGAGATATTGTGATTCGAGGAACTAACGGATATACTATTATTCTTGTAGGGTCAGCTGAAAATAATTTTATGTTATTTACCAATTGTAAAAAAGGATATAAATTGGGATATTATTTCCATAAGATTCGAAAAGCTTTTAAAGAAATGGAACCTGTTTTACAGAAAATTGAGACAAAAGATATGAACTATTAATATTTTTACTTGTCTCTGGTTTTAAATCAATTTAAAAAAAAATAAAGAAAAAAGAGTTTATTTTTAGTTACAGGTCCATTTAACAATATCTCCATCCTTTAAATTGTATTTTTCAGCAGATACTCCTGGAGATTTATCATTAACTGTGTAAAGCCAACCTTTTTTAAGCCCATTAATACTTTCTACAATAATACCCCTTTCACCATAATCAGTTATTTCAACCTTACACCATCTAGATAAAGCATCAAATGCCGTTGTGTTATAATTTGTTAAATCAAAAGATTCCCAAGTTGTTTCTGTTCCATTTCCATAATCCACAATTAGAGTTAAATCATTAACTTCTCTTAACGGTTCATTTACTTCGCTAACTTTTATACTAGAAGAAAAAATGAAAAATGAGGTAAAACTGGCTACAGCTATTATAGCAACTAATATATATTTATTATATTTCTTTAGGTCTGTCTTGAATCTTGAAACTATAAGAGATGTGGTAATTATAAGGATACTAATTAAAGCGACAAGAATATAAGGAAAAATATCTAAAAAAAAATTCAGACCTGGACGAATATCTGTTTCCGTTGATTCCCAGGGAATATAATCATCTAATTTTATTTCAAGTGAGTAATCTCCTATTGAAGTATATGCCCAAAGTAAAATTCCCGTCTGTTTTTCGTAAATCATGCTTGTCTCTTGGTCTCCATTTCCATCTGTTTGCTCAAATGAAATTTTCATCGTCAATGGTGTTTCTGAAATTAAAACTAAGCCATTTGCAAATCCTGATGATTCCTGTATTGCTAATTTCTTAACTCTTGTTAAATTATCAATAATATGTAAAATAAACCCCGGTTGGAAGTAATTAAAACCTAGTATAAAAGACCATCCTATTTCACTATTGGATCTATTGGCTATTGTAAAGATTGTTGTTAAAATACCAGTCTCATTCTCTATTATTTCCACGTTAAACCAAGGAATTGGATCATCTATTACATTACCCCAATCATAGGGATCCTTATTATAATATCCAGTTAAATTAGCAATAATTTGACCTTCAGAACTAGTACTCCAATTTCCTTCAAAACCTCCTGTTAAATTATACCACCCTGTATCTCCACTAAATTGGATGACATTATAAATAAAGCTATCTTCTTTTGTGAAGTTTAGTGAATTAATTTCAAGTAAGTATCCGAAAATATTGGTTTTTGCCCAGACGAGTAATCCACTGAATCTATCATAAATCAGCGAGGTTTTTTGACCCCCATCATTTTGCTCAAAATCAATATAGAGGAAATTGTATGACTCTTCAATATCTACCTCTCCTACAATATCATATAGCCCTCCCGGATCTGATTGATTCAAAGCTAATTCCTTCACATTTGTTAAATTCCCATTTGGTATTAAAAATCCTGGCTGAAAATTATTGTAACCTATAGTTAATGCTCTGGCAACTTCACTATTAGATCTATTGCTTAAAGTGAAATTCAAGTTGAGTGTACCAAGACTATTCTCGTAAATTTCTATGTCATACCAAGGAATTGGATCTCCAAAAACATTTCCCCAGTCATTTGGATCTTTATCATAGAATCCATTGAAATTTATTCGGATTTGACCACTAGAGTTAGATTTCCAATTTCCTTCATAAGAATTAGGCCAAGCAGAGAAATTGTACCATCCAGCTGGGTCTCCAAATTGTATTACTTCATAGACATAGGGATTAGTATAATCAAGATCCTGAAAGTATGAATTCGTACTTTCACCTTGAGCTTTGACTATAGGGATAGATCCAGCATAAAGTAATTGTATAAATATTAAAGCACCAAAGAAGTATACTATTTTTTTTATGTTTTTCATTGAAAACTACCACTTTTTACTTAAAAATATACAAAAATGTAGGAAGAAACTAGTACAAGTTTCCTATATTTTTTAAATTTTATAAAAGTAGCAAATAATTTAAAGATATGGAAACTTATCCTATAGATTTAGGTCTCTTCTCTTAAAGAATTGAGTCTGGGAAAGGTTTCGAAATTATATTTAAAATAAGGAAATAGTCCTATCTTTAGAGTGGTTCACCAGTTTCATAATCGTATACAGTATGTTCCTCGAATTCTGTTCCTTTCAATAGTTCTGGTTCTAAAAACAACCAAATTAAATTATTAAGCTTATCAAGACCTTTAAATTCAGTAATTTGATTATTTGATAAATCAAGCCATTCTAATTTTTTAAGTTTTTCAAGTCCTTTGATTTCAGAGATCTTGTTTTTATGAAAATCTAAAATAATTAAGTTTCTTAAATTATCAAGACCTTTTATTTCCTCTATACAATTATATGGAAGGCGCAATTCCTTAAGGTTGGTAAGGTTTTCAAGATCATTTATTTCTCTAATCAGATTTCCAGATTGATAATGGGCCTCACCAAGTTCTAAGATTTCTAAATTTTTTAAGTTTTCAAGACCAGTAATTTCTTTAATTTGATTCCCATACATACGTAAAATTTTGAGGTTTGTTAGGGAATCCAACCCCTCAATTTTTGAAATCTGGTTATAGCATAAATTTAGTTCATTTAAATTTCTTAGATTCTCTAAACCATTAATTTCTGTAATTTTATTAGCTTCTAATCTTAACCATTCAAGGTTTTTAAGGCAATATAAATCCTTTATTTGTGAAATTTGATTATAAGAAAGGTGTAAGTGCTGTAAAGTGTGTAATTTATCTAATCCCTTTATTTCAGATATATCTTTAATTCCAAGATCAGTTAGATTTAGAGAACTAAATTCAAAATAATTGACATAATGTCTTTTATTGTTATAAATTACAAATTCTTTGCTATTTTTATCCTTCATTTTGTCAATATAGAAAAAGAAAGTCAAATATTTAAATATATAGACACGTTAGATTTTTTAAAATAAGAAAAAATAAGAAAAGAATTAGGAATGAACGCTTTAAGCTGGTTTTAATGGAGTTAATGCGACAGCAAAAGTGTATAAGGCAGCAAACATTCCTACTTCGAGCCACATAAAGTAGAATAAGTAATCAGTTAAGAATCTTTGACGCGACTTTGACTTAGTATTTGTTTCTCCTTCACTACATTTACATTCTAATTCTTTGTGATATTTTAGATGAGTATCTATAACCCAGTTAAGGGCATTAGCAACGGCTTCAACAGAATGTTGAAGACTTTTTTCAACTCTATTTAGGAATTTATATTCGTTATCATTATGAGCCCAATATCTCCAACTATCATCATCAATGTTTATCCAATTAATATTATATAACATCCCTTCCATCCATTCTGCATCACATTCTCCACGTGTAGTTTTAGCACCAAATCGAGTATCATAAGCAAGTTTAAGAGCTAATGCAGTTGGAGACGTTATCAATGTCTTCAATGGAAAAGCTAAATTAATATGGAAACATTCGTAACGTGCAGATTCTGTAAACGTATTATGTTTCAACCCCACAGCACAATCAGTTCGCTCCGCAATTTTTATCTCATAATTAGCATGGTGAGCATTATCCATACTAATTGTGTGTGGAAAACACCCTAAATCAGCTATATAATGAGAAAGCATACCCATATAAAAAGCAGCAGCGTCGCAATCACCTTTTGCAAGAACTGTCGTTAAGCCCTCCCATTCCTTTTTTTGTGTTTTCTTACCATTTAAAACATCAGTAATCCCATTTAAAGCATCACGAATATCCATTTTAATATATGCTTGTGTAGTATTATCAAATCTTACTGAGTGAAAAGTTGGATCCCCCATACCTATAATTGGGAGTCCTTTAAAATCATAGAATATAATATCACTGAAATCAGGACCTTCTGTACCGAAAAGATAGATTGTTATTCTTTTATCTGTCCAAAATTCTTGTCCATCCTTCGTTATCCATTTTGGATCATTTTTAATTTTCATTAAAGCAATCTCCGCTATCCAATCATGAGTAGCATAATGATTGTCTCGACTATATGATTCCCATGAAGTGGTTGCTCTCGATGGATCATCGTTATTTTTATTTTTCCAAGCTGTTCCATTTAAGGATAATGAAAGTATCATTGTAATAAATGGTATC
>JBHLQA010000088.1:0-9984 GCA_048885285.1 Candidatus Odinarchaeota archaeon | reverse complement strand
TTTGAACTCTTTAAATAACGATAAAAAATTATCCTTTTCAACCACACCTTCGTAATGAACCATGGTTCCTTCATCTTTCACTAAAGATAAAGCTTCCTTAATATAATCTTTAGGTGCAGGAAAGACACCCATAATTATCCTATCAGCTCTTATTCCAGATTCACTAAGTTTTATAACTTCGACGTTACAATCTCCATTAATTGGCAGAATTTTTTTTTCTAAATGATTTAATTTTATATTTTCCTCTAAGTATTTATAAGATTCAAGATTCAATTCAATACTATATATTTTCTCGGCATTAGAATGTTTTGCTATAGGTAATGAAAAATATCCTATTCCTGCGAACATGTCCACAATTACTTCACCATTCTTAACTAATGTAGCAAGATATTTCCTTTCATTAAGATTTCCTTTACTGAACATAATTTTTGTAAGGTCGAATTGATATATTATCTCATGTTCTTTATGCTTTACTATTGGATTGTTTTCTCCAGCTATACATTCAATTTTTTCTGGTTCTCTGAAAGTTCCAACTATTTTTCCTCTATTAATAAATATAGATTTAATGTTAGGGAATAATTTTAAGCAAGTATCTCCAATTTCCTTTTCTCGCTCCTTTAAACTTGGATTAATCTTCAAAATTATGGATTTTCCCAAAGTTTGAAATCCCCGTGGAAGTAAAGAAAGTTCTTCAATAGATAATCCACCTCTTAATTGTTCCTTTAGTTTATCTTTAAATCCCATTAGAAAATTAAATTTTGAATCTCATTTTAAAATTGAATAAAGCTATACATCTTTATTAATTATCGATTCTAAAAAAGTATATCAATTATTTAAAATTTGAAATATTAAAGTATATTTTTAACTAAAGTCATAGATGACTAAAATGAGTGAAAAGGTCCCAAAAAATAAATATATTGTTGAAGAGGAATTTGAGGAAGAAGATATCGAAGAAATTAAAGTAGAAGATATCTTAGAGAAAAAAATATTAATAGAATTGATACAAATCAATTCTAAATTGAGTTAAATTATTATATTATTGTAAATCAATTATAGTATACAAAGTATATTATAATCTAATTCTAGAAAAAAACAAATAGAAAGTGAATATATTTTTTTAAAATAATAATAAATAACTTTAAGTGATGTAAAAATGCCAAATTTAAACGACCCTGAGTTTCTGGTGGATGAAAATAAAGTTTGGTTTACTGAAGGCTATTGGCCTGAAGGAGTTCCAAAACAATTAAAAGATGTAGAAGATGTAGAAATCTTACCATTATGGAAAGTATTTTTGAAAGCAGCAGAAAAATATGATACTTTGGAAAAGGATGTTTGTATTTTTGTTTATGGTCCATATATGGAACGTGTAAAATTAAAAACATTGTTTGATTATGGTAAAAGATTTGGAACATACCTCTATAAAGAATTAGGTATTAGAAAAGGAGATGTTGTTGCAATTGATTTACCAAATTCTATTAATTTTGTTGTTGCATATGTAGGGTGTCAATATATTGGTGCTATTGTCCAAGGCATCAATCCTCAATATAGACCCTTGGAACTTTTGCACTCTTTGACAATGACAAATGCTAAGGTGCTTGTTTTAATGGACATGTTATATGCCATAGGGCCTAAAGATATACTTCCGAAAACAAGTGTAAAATATCTGATACCTTCGAATCTTGTGGATTTTCTGACGGCTGATAAAGGAATTATAGAACAATTAGGAATCCCTAATGCAAAAGATGTAATACCAAATAAAACTGAGGATTATAAGATTATATGGATGGATGAAATAATCAAAAATACAGAACCAGAAGAAATTGAGGCAGATATTGATCCTTGGACTGACCCTGCAGTGTATCTTATGACTGGGGGAACAACAGGCTTACCCAAAGTTGCAATGCTTTCACATGCGAATTTATGCGCGAATCTTCATATGGGTAAACCTTGGACGCAGCTAAAAAGTGAGATGATAACCATTGGATCGATTCCATTTTTTCATAGTTTTGGGTTAACATGTGTAATGAGTGCTGCGTTTAATTTAGGAATGGTTATGCTTTTATTTCCAAAGCCACCAAGTGATGATGTGTTATGTGAAGCAATAAATAAGATAGATGCACCTGAAGGAATAATATATACAGGAGTCGAAATGTTATTTAAAAGGCTCACCGATTTTGTACATGAGATAGGAGTAGAAGAGTTTAAGAAAAAATTTGATTTTTGGAAAAAAATAAAGTATGCTACTCAAGGAGCTGGGCCTTTACATGATTATGTTCGGATACCATTTGAAGAAATTTTTTGTCCAATACGTACAGGTTACGGATTAACTGAAACATCTCCTATGGTAAGTATTGCTCCGTTTTGGGGTCCTACCAAGACTGGAAAACTAGGACTACCACTTCCTGGTTGTGATTGGGCAATATTTGACTCAGAAAGCTTTGAGAAGGGACCTATATGTGATGGAACAAAAGAAAGAGGCGGTTTTGGAATTGAAAATACTGGGGAGATCTGTGTTGCTGGACCACATATTATGTTAGGCTACTTAGGTGAACAAAAAGAACAAGAAGATAACCTCAAATACTGGGGCGGAAAACGATGGCTTCTTACTGGAGATATCGGATTTATGGATGAACATGGCTGGATTGAGATTCGAGACAGAAAGAAATCTTTAATTAAGGTCTCAGGACATTCAGTATTTCCCAAAGAGGTAGAAGAGCTACTTGGTCACAATGACCTTGTTGATGAAGTTGCTGTTGCAGGAATACCCGATGAGATGATGGGGGAAGCTGTAAAAGCATGGGTTACACTTAAAAAAGGATATAAAGCTAATCGTGATATAACAAGTGAACAATTGAAAGAATGGGCAAGAGAAAATATGGCAAAGTGGAAAAGTCCCAAATATATTGAATTTGTCCGAAAAATGCCAGTTAGCATGACTGGTAAGGTTCAGAGACGTGAACTTCAAGAAAAGGATATAGCTAAAATTAAACAAGGAAAATCAATTAAAGGCTAAAGAACTGTTCTCTATTATTTTAATCTTTTTTTATTATCTTTTTTAGAGATTTTTTTTAATAATTTTTATTATAATATATTCCTATTTATTAATACACCTAATTCCATGTTTCTCTTCTTCCCAGAACTCTTATTATCTGCCATTGTAACAGAAAATATATAACCATCTGTAGTTTCAATTCTTAAAACATAGATTTTTCCTATTTTTATATTGGATACTTTATTAATTTTTAATAAGGGAATTTTAAAACCATCAGTGAATTTATCTATTATAGGTTCTATTTCCGTTAAGCTTATATTTGATTTTTTTAAAAGTGCTAATTCTTGATCTGTTAATAAAATTCTTCCAAATTGCATTTTGAACTGCCAATCCTTCTCCACTTCTCCTTCACAGAAATATCCTTCTAAATTAAAAAGCAACGACATGAAAAATTTATTCTTTCTTTTAAATTAAATTAATATATTTAATTCTCTTATTAGTTTTTTTCCTTATTAATATATTACACAACAAGTCCACCAGATAGTATTAAATAAATTTTTAAACCTAAAATGCCATCTAAATTATAATATAAATCATATAAATAATAAGGCAAATATAAAATGTCACTTCAAAAAACTCGGGAATTTATACTTCAGGAAAAAATGATCTCTTTAAAAGATAAAGGAAAAATAATGAATTTAAATAAAGAAGTTCTCGGCACATTCGGAGGTAAAATAATTAAAATTGGCAATACTTATCGAATAAGAGATCTTGATGAGAATCCTGTATTAACAGTTCATGAAAAAGTAATTTCAATGCGCTCCACATATAAGTTTTATAAAGGCGGCGAACAAGATGAAGATATGTACATTGGGAAACTGAAAAGAAAGCTTGTTTCTGTTAAACCAAGTTACTGGTTTGAGGATCCTAATGAAAATAAAGTGTTTACAATGAAGGGAAATATTTTTACATTAAAATATAAAATACTAAAAGATAATAAAGTGGTTGCTGAAATCCATAAAAAGCTTTTCAAGAGCTTAATTAAGGGAACTTATGGAATAAGGATGATTCCTGATTTAGACGATGATTCTGCTTTGCTAGTACTTGGAATTGTCTTGATGCTCCATCATGAAAAAGAAGAAAATCGATAAAGACTATTTTTTTTTAAAAAGTTTCTGGAAAAATTCTATATATAAATATTATCTTTTTTCTTATATTGTGTAAATATTATGAGTATATATTAAAATCAGAAATATTTATATTTGTAGAAAATTATGTGTTTAATGGACCTTTGTGAAAATTCTATTTTTTTGTGGGGTATTAAATGCAATTACAATATAAATTAATTAAAGTGGTATGTCCTCGCTGTGGTGCAGAAAAAGAGGTACCCGTTCCCAATAGTCTATTTTCTCAAAAAAAAACTGGACATGTTAAAATACGAGTCCCTAAAGGAGTTGTTTGTCAAGATCATGTATTCATTGTGTTTCTAAATATTGAAGGAAAAGTTATTGGATATGAAAATGTAGATTTATCTATTTCATCTATAACTGAAATTGAACCCGTAGAGAGTGAATCTGGAGATGAAACCAAACTTCCTAGTTTAAAAGAACTTATCGAGATGATAGGAATTCAATGTTTAGCAGGACTCCTTCATGTTAAACTGTTTGATCATCCCTCATTTATTATTTTAGAAAAGGAATTTAAAGAAAATTTTGAAATAATTGAAAATTTTCTCGATAAAATAATACCAGAGAAATATAAAAATATAAAATCTCCGCCGACTATGGATTTTAGTGGAAAAAAACACTCTTCTTCTGAATATATTTATGTAATGGTTGATAATCAGAAAAAACCTGCATTTCTTATAAATCTCCGTGAAAAAGTTGTTCAAATACCATTGAATTTAAGTCTAGAACTAGAATATACAATTATTAATTCTGTCCTCGAAAAAGATAATCCTAATGAGCATTTTAAATTTTTCACTTTCTACATTTCAAAATTTTTAGAGGATATTGATGAAACTATGATTATACTTAAACCTGTTACAAAGATCTCGAAAAAGAACTTAACTAAAAAATTAAAAGAGAAAGCAATCACCTCAACAGTAACAAAAAATTATATAAGCATTATAAGAGAATTTATTCATCAAAGAATAACACCTGAAATTGCTCAAAAAATCCAAGATTAACCTATATAGTGAATAAAATAGTAAAAAATCATTACAATCAAGATCTAAATAACCACTTTTGATTATTTATTTAACTTTCTATATGTTTTTTTCATAATCTTATATATATTTAAATATTCTTTGAAAAGCTTATCATAGATTTCTCTGTTATCTGGATTAGGCTTAAAAATTTTTGAAATCTCACAACATCTTTGGATCTCATTCCATCTAAGATACCCTAGTCCTACAGAGGCAATAAATGCGGCTCCTCGAGCATTTGCCTGAATTGGATTCGAAACTTGTTTTATATTTCTATTAAGAATATCAGCAATAATCTGACACCACACATTACTTTGAGCACCTCCACCAATAATATTTAACTCAGGAATTATAAAATCCTGCTTTTTTATATTTGGATTTTCTTTTATTTTCCATTTTTTGATAAATTGCTCTATAGATATGAATAGCCATCGAATATTATATGCTACTCCTTCAAAGATTGCGCGGATTATATGTTCTCGTGACATTTCTAGTGATAAATTATATAATCCACCTCGAACAGTATGATCATCAACTGGTGCTCTTTCTCCAATTAACCATGGAGTAAAAATGAGATTATTTGAACCTGCTGGAACGTTCTCCACTATTCTGTCAAATATCTTGTATACATCGGGAACAGCTTCTTCTTTTAATAACTCATCTTTATGATATAGAACCTTATCTCTGAGAAAAGTTAAAGCACCTCCTGCAATTTCTTGTTCATTAGCAATAATATATTTTCCAGGAATTGCTGAGGGAACACTCGCCACATTATGAAAAATATCTGTTTTTTTATACGGAACTGGACATGACACCCAATCTGAAGTACCCACATAGATATGTGTTTCATAATTATTAACAGCACCAGATCCTACAGATGCAGATGGTACATCTGATGCACCTACTACAACTTTTACGCTTCGATTCAAACCTAATTCTTCAGCAACATCATTTTTCAATGTGCCTAGTATATCAATTGAGGATTTAATTTCAGGAAATTTCTCTGGTGCAATTTTCAAACCTTTAATAAGTTTTTTTGAGTATTTTACATTATTAATATCTCTAATATCTGTTATCCAATGAAGATGAACCGAAACTGGAGATGTAGCAAATTTTCCTGTAAGTTTTAAGTTAATAAAATCTTGAGGTTCTAAGAACTTAAAAGTCTTATTGTAGATATCTGGAAGTTCATTCTTAATCCACAATATATGAGCAATAGTATCTTTTCCATTTTTGCTAGGACCTCCTCCAGTTCGTTTTATCCATTTTAAAATTTTGAATAAGGAATATCCTGAAACTTGAATTAGACTCTTTTGAAATTTTTCAATATATTTTGATCCCCTTGTATCCATCCAAATTATTGAATTCATCAAATGATTTCCATCATTATCAACGGCCACAGTACCACTCCATTGACTTGTATTACACACACCTACAATATCATCAACAGAGACTCTACCACTATCAATAACTTGCTTGGAAGTCTTTAAAATTGCATTCCACCACTCATCAGGATCTTGTTCAGCAAGTCCACCTTTTTTTACATATAAAGGAACTTCTTTAAAAGCCCATTCAAGAATTTCGCCTTCAGTAGACACAATAGCGGATTTTGGACCTCCTGTGCCATGATCAATCGCTAAAATATATTTAGATTGAGAATTAGACATATTTTATATATATGATAAAAAAGTAAATAAAGATTCTTTTAATTTTATTTCCCAAAAGCTCACTATTAAATATTTAAAAAAAAAATTAATTTTCAATGCAATAATTTACTTAATATTCGAGTTATCACACAAACTTAAGTTTTGATCAATATGTCTATTATGAAATATGAAGATATAAGAGCTAAAATTGAAAATATTATAAATCAACCAATTAAAAAATTTAAAGCAGAGGAATTAAAAGCGATAATCGAGCGATATCATAAGAATCATCCAAAGTCCAAAGCAGCATATGATCGAGCGAAAAAAATTATCCCAGGTGGAGTAGAACATAATCTTGCCTTTAATTATCCATTTCCTCTAGCAAGTAAAAGAGTCTATGAGTGTTATATGGAAACTATAGATAATGTAGTTCTAACAGATTACTTAATGTGTGGTGGACCTATAATTTTAGGGCATCAATATAAACCTTTAATAGATAAAATCATTGAGGTAATTCAAGAAATAGGTCCTTGTCATGGAATAACAAATGAATATGAATATATGGCAGCTGAGCAACTACAAAAATATTTTCCATCATGTGAAATAATTAGATGGCTGCAATCAGGAACTGAGGCAGATATGTTGGCAATTAGAATTGCTAGAACTTTTACAAATCGCAAATGGATAATTAAAATTGGAGGATCTTATCATGGTTGGTCAGATCAACTCGTATATGATATGCATGTTCCGGGGACAAAATTATTAGAGTCACATGGGATACCAAAAAATGTGTTTAAGTGGACAGATTCATGTCCTCCAAATGATATCGAAACTCTTAAGCATATGTTTAAAGAAAAAAGGAAAATAGCCGCAGTTATTATAGAACCCATGGGAGGAGAATCTGGAAGTATCCCTGTAAAACCTGGTTTCAATAAAGAAGTAGAGGAATTATGTCATGAAAATAAAACATTGATGATTTCGGATGAAATAGTATGTGCTTTTAGGTTAACTATGCAAGGAGGGCAAGGTTACTTTGGCTATACTCCCGATATTTCAGTATTTGGAAAAATTGTGGGTCATGGGTTTCCTTCGGCAGCAGCTATTGGAGGGAGAGCCGATGTTATGAGCGTGTGTGCTGGTGGTGTAAGTGGAGGTAAGAAAGCATATTCTGGTGGAACTTTAGCGGCAAATCCATTAACTTGCGCAGCAGCTTATTATGCAATGAAATATGTTGAAGAAACAAATGCGACAGAAAAAGCTATAAAAGCAGCTACAAGGCTTTCTATTGGATTGAATAAATTATTTGAAAATTATAATTTACCTTGGTTCTCTTATAATTATGGAGCAACAGTCCATTTTCATACGAGCTGTTTATTTGGACTGAATTTAGGTGATCCTAAACAGGCTGGAGAACTTCCAAAAAGGAAAGATTTTATGGGTGAAATGGGAGCAGCTCTTGTCGATCAAGAGCTTATTTCTGTTGCGGGAAGCAGATTTTATCTCTGTATGTTACATACTGATGAAATAATTGATGAAACAATTCAAAAAATAGATAAAATATGTCAAAAAATCGAATAAATTTTAAAATTTGTAACTTCATTTTACTTTTTTATAAATAGATTAACATTTTAATTGGGAATTTTTTTTTAAAAATTTAATTAACGGTTTTTGATGTAATAAAGATGATTAACATGTTCTCACTATCGTAGTTCAGTCTCTATTTTTTTAGCTTTCAAAAAATTTAAATGTTTTAATTAAATATTTTCATAATAAACTGAATCTTATCAACGATTTTACATGAAAAGAGAATTATTAAAAGTTAAAAATTTCTGGTTAAAAAATTCTGTAGAAATTATATTTTTTATTTCTTATCTTATTTAATTCTTTTGATTATTATCAGAATAGTCACTCCAAATGAGTGGGTATTAATGAATCTCGGATATGAATCAGATAATGAATTCTATTATATGATGGCAGAAGATATTAGTTGTATTTTTCGTAGAATAATAATATCCCCATTCTGTTATAGAGTGCTTCAACCATTTATAATATATATATTACCATTTGATATAAAATTAAGTTTTACTGTGATAGGTTTTATTTCTTATTATTTATTGGGAATTTTGCTTTATTAGACACTTAGAATTCATTTTGATAAGATTTATTCACTACTGGGGATGTTATTATTTATATTCTATATAGAATGTACTATAAATTTTTTATATGTAGAATTTGCTGCTGTATACAATGTTGATGGACTGACTTACTTGTTCTTTATATGTTGTTTTTATGCGATTTAAAAAAAAAATCATAAATTATATGCTATATTTCTTGTTTTAGGAGTATTAACAAAAGAATGCCTTTTATTTACTATTCCTGTATTCTTTTTTTATAATTATTATAATGAAAATGATAAATTAAATATTAAAAATGGAATAAAATCATTACTAAGAGATTCTAAATATGTTTTACCAGCAATAATTTCTGTTTTGATTGTAAGATTCCTAGTTATTCCATTACCTATACCAGAACATCATGTTTGGTATATGGGATATTATGAAACTGATTATTTATCTTTAGATTTTTTCATAATGATGATAAACCGTGAAAGATATATATTTTTTCATGGAGATGGATTCTCTTGGTATATATTTGGAGCATGGGGTATTCTTCCGCTTTTACTCTTACTTAATAAAACAGAAGATATATGGAAATGGGTTAGAATTTATAGTATCTTTATCTTCTGTGCATATTTACAATTAATTATAGGAAAAACTGATTTTAGAGCTAGATTCTTATATATAGCCTATTATCCAATAATTTATTTATCAGTTTTGGGAATTAAACGAATAAATGAATTATTAGCATCCTATATTCAAAATTCGAATAACCAGATTTTCGCCATACAAATAAAAAGAACAAAAGACTACCTAATTAATTATTGGTTTTTTTTTATTGTTATAGTTTATGTGATTGTTTATTATTACTTATACATAACTGGAGTTCTGATCATTATAGCTTCGCTCCTAGCATTCCAAATTGCCTTTTTTTTTATTGACTATAATAATAATAATATTGGAATATTCAAATATAATATCTAAAGATTTTTTAAATAAATTTAAAAAAAAATACTCTAATAA
>JBHLQA010000087.1:0-10038 GCA_048885285.1 Candidatus Odinarchaeota archaeon | reverse complement strand
TACATTGTTTATGAATTAATGGCAAATAAATACTTATTCAGCAACTATGCTTTAATTGGAGAGAATTTAGATTTAAAGCAAAATGTTAAATTAGAAATTGATCAAAATGGAAGAATTATAAATCTTTCGTATGATGATATAAGTGATATTTTAGAGATTTTACCAAATAATCAAACTTTTTTAATGCTTCCAGGTCTTATAAACTCACATATCCATATTGGAGACAGTTTTGCCAAGGAATTAGGATTTAATAAAGATTTAGCAGAGATTGTTGCACCACCTTATGGTCTAAAACATAAATTATTAAGACAAACACCTGAAGAAATTAAAATTAAGGGAATTGAAAATGCCGTTTTAGAAATGCTTTCAAATGGTATTACATATTTTGTTGATTTTAGAGAGGCGGGTGTTGAGGGTGTAAAGCTTCTAAATAAAGCGCTCATGAAGGTTCCAATTAAATTCATGATCTTAGGGCGATTTATGGATGAAAGTGAAATAGACCCTATTTTTGAATTAGCAGATGGAGTAGGATTATCTAGTTATAAACAAATAACTTCATCAAATAAAAAATATGTTTTATCTGCCAAACAAGAATCAAAGAAACTAATTGCTTGTCATTGTGCTGAAAGTATTCGTAATGAAAATTTGATAAATACCCTGTTTAATGATAATTTTATTGATATCATCATTCATGGAACAAAATTTATTGAAAAAGATTTAAAAAAATTAATGGAAAATAATATATCTTTTGTTTTATGTCCTCGGTGTAATGGATATTTTGGAACGGGTTTTCCCCCTATCAATGAAATTCTAAGGAAAAAAATACCTATATCATTAGGAACAGATAATTTGATGGTAAATAATACCGATTTATTTGAAGAGATACGATATTTTTATCGAATTTCAAGAGTTCTATGTAGTTATAATAAAGAGTTGCAAATTAATTCTAAAGATTTATTGAAGATGGTAACTATTAACGCAGCAAAAAATTTTAACCTTGAAAACGCCCTTGGCTCAATCTCAAAATTAAAATCTGCAGATCTTTTTTTGGTTGATCTCAGTCATCCAAATTTATATTCGTCTAAATTAAATCCTAATAATATATATGATATAATTACTCAAAGAGTGAAATCAGAAAATATAATAAGGACATATATTAACGGAGAGGTAGTATTTGAAAGAAATTGATAAGCCTTATATTATTTTGAGCGCTGCTATGACGATAGATGGAAAAATTGCCACTATAAAGGGAGATTCAGAATTATCAGACAAAGTTGACTGGAAAGAGGTTCATAAACTTCGATCTCAAGTCGATGCGATAATGGTTGGAAAGGGAACAATTATAAAAGACAATCCAAAATTACATATTAAATATCATAAACATAGAGGATACTATAGGATTGTTTTAGACAGTAATTTGACAATTCCATTAGAATCCAATGTTATTACCTTTCAACAAGAAATTTATCCTACTATTATTTGTACAAATGAAAGTGTTATATTAAATAAAATAAAAATGTATGAAGATAAAGGGATCAGAGTTATACAAGTAGGAGATGGTAATCATGTTAATATATTAGAGCTTTTATCTATTTTAAAAGAATTTGGTATAAATTCGATATTACTGGAAGGAGGGGGTACATTGAACTGGAGTTTTGTAGAAAAAAATCTTATTGATGAAATAAGGTTAACTATAGCACCTTGGATTGTAGGAGGAAAAGAAGCAACCAGTCTTGTTGACGGAATTGGATTTGAAAAAATTAGTAACTCGCCTAGATTTGACCTTTTTGACGTGAAAATTAGGACTTATTATGTTACTTTAAGTTATAAAAGGAAGAAGTGATGAATGGAGAAATAAAAATCAATAAGCTAAAAAATTTGAATCTTAAGAGATTAAGAGAAAAGGTTAAGGATATAAAGGCAGAATTACCTGATGAAGAACGCAAAGTAATTACTTATTCTAAAAACTTTACACTTTCTCTTTCAAATTATTGTGTTAATCAGTGTGGATATTGTTTCTATAATTATAAAATCCCCAAACAAAATGATGAAGATAATATAATACTAATAAATAATAAGCAAATAGAAGCATTAATTCAAAATGCTATTCAATTCAATTGTAAAGAGGCTCTTGTTATGTCTGGAGAAAATCCTGAGAGCTTTCTTGAGGTTAAAAAAGAGCTAGAAAGAAGGAACTTTTCAAATTTTATGGTGTTTGTAAAAACTCTATGCAAAAAATTGCTTGATTTAAACATTTTGCCCCATACGAATTTAGGACTTTTAACCTATGATGAAATGAAGGATTTAAAAAGATATAATGCTAGTATGGGGCTGATGCTCGAAAGTACTAGCTTAAATCTTTTTAAAAAAGGAGGAGTTCATGAATTTTCTCCTGGAAAAGATCCAAAAAAAAGATTACAACATATTAAGAATGCTGGAAAATTAAAAATACCATTTACTACCGGTTTGCTTATAGGGATAGGAGAAAATATAGAAGATATTATAAGAGACTTATATTTAATCAAGAATATCTATAATGAATATGGTCATATTCAGGAAGTAATAATCCAGAATTTTGTAAAAAAAAGAGGAATTCCATATCAACCTAAAAGTCGTATTAGGATTGATGATATTCTTAAAATAACAGCAATCGCTCGAATTATTTTGGAA
The DNA here is from genome assembly GCA_048885285.1 of Candidatus Odinarchaeota archaeon. Taxonomy (GTDB): domain Archaea; phylum Asgardarchaeota; class Lokiarchaeia; order Sigyniarchaeales; family SOKP01; genus Loki-b32. The sequence goes on along the minus strand of JBHLQA010000087.1, from coordinate 7,368 downwards.
AATGAAATTGCTATTCAAGTTCCACCTAACCTTATAAATGGATATGAAAAGGATTTTATTGAAATGGGCATTGATGATTTTGGAGGAATTTCTCCCTTTACAATTGACTATATAAATCCTGATAATAAATGGCCGCAAATCGATAGATTGAATAACATTTGTAGAGAGGAGGGTTATAGGCTTAAAGAGAGACTTCCTATATATAATAGTTTTCTGCAAAAAGAAGGATTTTGTTCAGAAAATATTAAAAAAATAATAGATAATATAAATTTAGATGACTAGTGCTCAGTATTTTGAACATATTGAATCAAATATTAAAGCAATCTTACAAAAGGCTTTAAATTCAGAAGATTTAAGCTCAGAAGAAGCATTAAAGTTATTAAAAGTAAAGGGAAAAGAATTTATTTCCCTACAATACGTAGCTAATCAGATCTGCTTCGAAAAAAAGCAAGATATTGTATCCTTTGTAATAAATAGAAATATTAATTTCACAAATATTTGCTATCAAAAGTGTAAATTTTGTTCTTTTTGTTTACCTGCAAATGATGCTAATGCTTTCTTACTCTCTATTGATCAAATTGGTGAAAAAGTAATTGAAGCAAAAAATGCGGGATGTAGTGAAGTTTGTATTCAAGGTGGTATAAATCCCGAGTTAAATTTTGAATATTATTTAAACATCCTTAAAATAGTGAAAAAAATTGATCCGCATATTCATATTCACGCTTTTTCACCACAAGAAGTATATTACATGTCTAAACTCTATGAAAATTCAATAGAAGATACCTTGATTGAATTAAAAAAAGCTGGTTTAGATTCCATTCCAGGTACTGCTGCTGAGATATTGCTTGATGATATACGAAAAATAATTTGTCCCAATAAGGTTAAAACTTTCCAATGGAAGGATATTATCATCACAGCTCATAATTTAGGTATTCCAACTACTTCAACTATTATGTATGGACATATCGAGAATTTATCTGATAGAATCAAACATTTAGAAATTTTAAGAGAAATTCAAAAAGAAACTCAAGGATTTACTGAATTTGTTCCGTTACCATTTGTTAAAGAAAAACCAATACTTTCAAAGCTTGAAAAATATCCTTTAAATCCCACCTATGGTATGGATGATTTAAAACTATTTTGTGTCTCCAGATTATTTTTAAATAACTATATTGATAATATTCAATGTAGTTGGGTGAAATTAGGCCCAAATTTTGCCCAAGTTTCTTTAAATTATGGAGTTAATGATTTTTCAGGTACTTTAATGGAAGAAAATATTTCAAAAAGCGCTGGTGCTGAATTTGGAGAATATTTGCCACCTGAAGAAATAATAAAAATAATAAGAGCCGCAGGAAAAAGACCTGCTCAGAGAGATACATTATATAATATTATAAAATATTATTAAGATCTCGTTTTTTAACTAAATTCTTGAGATTGTAATAAATCTAAAACATATCGTTGGGCAATTAGATCTGAGTTAACTTTTCCCAATACAATACCTTCTTCTACAACAGGCATTGCTGAGATTTTATATTGTTCTAATTCGCGTACAATATCTACAATTCTAAAATTTGGATGAGCAGTAATAACTTCTTTAGTCATGATTTTGTCTAAGGTAGTATCAATGCTACCCTCCGCTGTTGCTTTAGTAACATCCCAGTCGGTTACAACCCCTATAAGTTTACCATTCGATAAAACAGCAATAATACCACTTGATTTTTTTATAATTAATGATGCAGCATCTTGAATTGTATTGTTGACATCTATAGTTGGAATGGGAATCATAATATCTTTAGCTGTACGCCCTCTTTCTTTTGCTGTAAGACGTTGAAGACTTATTTTCTCAGCAGCATTGAAAGGTAACATATCTGGATGTTTTGTTAGCAGTTCGACTAATTCTATCATATTATTACGGATTACATTCTCTCTATATTCTTCACCAGCGGTTAGTCGTTTCTTTGATAGCTCTGTAAATTGTTTATTATGATCTTTTAACCATTTTTCTACTTCCTCACGTTTGCCCAGCATATCTTCTGGAATTTGTAAGTTATCTGGAGTTCTTACAATATGTTCTTGTGCTGCAAATATTACTCCACCTGAATTGACTAAATAGTCATTTGCAATCATAACTCCTTTTTCTCGATATACAATTTGTTCCATTCGAATTCGTGCAGCTTTTCTATTTGGATCAGGAGAATAAGTATTAGCGCCTTCAATAATTACTGCCCATTTTCCCATTCGATCAACAACTATCGAAGGATTTTCAGAACTTCTAACACCTAAGTAATTGAAAACAGGAGCTGCCGGAATCAAACAAAAAGCATTTTCTAAGAGTAAATTATCTTTATTTGTAGAAAATTTAGTTGGATGTTTATATCCTTCTGAAATTATTTGATTTTTAAAATATAAACTAGTAACCAATTTATTTTCTTTCCATAATTCAAATAATTCTCCAATAGGCAAGCCAGATTCATTATATAAATAACCTTCCAAATCACTAATACCTATAACTTTTACTTGAGGTAGTCGTTCATTCAGTATACGAGCAGCATGAGCTCCTACTGCACCAAATCCTTGAATTAATATTTTAAGATCCTTTATATTTGGAATTTCTAAATTAGCAAATTGATTAAGTATCCTCAATCTTGGCATAATTTCCAATAATGTTTGTAAAGCTTTAATTACCCCTCCCGCGGCAGCCCCGAGTTCATCAATACGATTTCCTCCCATATCCGCAGGCTTAGAGAGTGCATTATCTAACCCATTTTCAATAGCAATAGTCTTCATATCAGCATCATTTGTACCAACATCCGGTCCTGGAAGGAAAATATCCTTATAACGTCGAATTAGACGAGCGAACCCACGAACAATTTCAGTATGGACTTCAGGAGAGAGTTCTCTTTCTGCAACAATACCTGCCTTTCCTCCCCCATAAGGAAGATTCGCAGCAGCATTTTTTAATGTCATACCTCGCGCTAAATTATGGATGTCAGCGGGAGTTATATTCGGTAACATTCTTATTCCTCCCATTGAAGGTCGACCTCCCGCAAGAGAATCGACTACTATATATCCACCGATTTCAAGTGCTGAATTTTCATCCCATATACATGATACTAAGTGAGGACCTAATTTATCACATATAATCCCTAAATGAGATAAAAGATGGACATCTGTATTGTTAAATTCTAAATAACAAATGTTTTTATCTTTTTTAAGACGAGCTTTAAAAGTGGCTTCGGGAAGATGTTCATTAAGAAATAATTCCATATTTTTTGGGATCATAATATCATACCATTTGAGTTTACTTAGTTCATAAGCGTATACTATATAAGTAAAACAATTATTTAAATCTCTACTCCAGAATTTATAATGAATTTATGATAATATCTAAAATAAGCTATGAGGGATTTTCTTTTAATCATTAGAATAATACTATCTTAATAAGATAAAATAATTTAAGTAAGAAATATTTTTTACAAATGTAATTTTTTATGGAATTAACTCTTTTATGAAATTTTTATTAAAACCTATTTTAAAAATATAAAGAAAAAATTGGTGAAAATAATTCCAATAACATTAATTGCAACTTTACGTGTGAAAGAAGGAAGTATGGAAAAAGTAAAAGAAGTTTTAAAAGAGATTGTACCTAAAATAAAAGAATCAGAACCAGGATGTTTACAATACATTCCTCACACTGTAAAGGGAGAGGAAAATGTAATTGTTTTTTATGAAGTATATGCTGATTCTGATGCGTTAAAAATACATAATGAAAGTTTAAGAAAAAACACAGCAAACCTCGCTCCTTTTTTGGAAGGAAGAGCAGATGTAAAGGTCTGTTTTGAAATATTATAACATAATCTTTTTTTTTATTCATCTTGAATATAGGGTTTTCCTAAAAATAAACAAATTTCAGCTTTTTTCAATTCTCTACCCAAATAATTTAAATGATATATATCTTTAGTCAGTTCATTTTGAATGATCTTTTTACTAATAGCTTCAGCATTTTGTCCTATAAGAGTCTGGAGTAATTTATCATCATAAGAATAGAAATAAACTATAATTCTTTTAGAAAAATTATCTGTATAAATTCTAAAATATCCTTTTTTATCAGGGATGTAATCTTTTGGAGTTTTATCTATTAAAATCGCATTATCTTGACTTATTGAAGGTATTTCTTGGCTAATCTTTCCTTTCGCCTTGAAAATTGAGATACCTTGGTTTATTGGAGGTGTTTTATTATGTTTAGCAATGTAATTTAATTTTACACATTCTTTCAATTCTCTTACTCCTCCCATTAATTTTGTACTATGTTCAACAGTAAAAAGAATTCCTATATCTAATTCAATAGCAATACTAGCCAGAAGACCATTAATACCAACAGAATCAACATCCATTAGTTCTACTACATTTGAAATTCCAAAAAACATTGGTAATTCAAATGGCTTATTTTTATTTTCCATAAATTTCTTTTTATAGAGGAAATAAGCTTCTAAAGAGTTAGTTATACCAGGATTAATTGGAGATTCTAATAATGGATCAGCAATTAATTTCGTAAAACCATTGTTTATTAATTCCTTTGTTAATTTTAATAGATTTTTAACACGAGATTCTGGATCTCTTGGAAAATATGCATTCTTAATATTGGTTGGAAGTATAACTATAGGAATATCTTTAGGTAAACTTAATAATTTCTTATAGTTTCCAAGATCTATACTTAATATAAGATCTATATTTTCATCTACAGCAGCATTAATTTCTTCAGGAACCATCGAATCGATACTTAACAACACATTATACTTAGACTTAATTAATTTGATTATCTCTTTGATTCTTTCTGGATCTGATTTATTAGAGACACATCCAATATCAACTATATCCACTCCAGAATTGATATAATGCTTTACTTTTTTTAGAATATTATCATTATCTTTTTCAGTACAATTCACAATCTCAGCAATAATAGGGGGCGGCAAGTTTTTACCAATTATGAGATTAGATTTCTTCTTATTAAGATAAAAAGTATGATAACCTAGTTGATTTTTAGCTAATTCTAATTGTTCCTTTAATACCTCCGAAAATTGATTTTCTCCTGAAATCTCCAATAGTCTATTTGCTGGTAATATATTAGACAGATTGAAATTTTCTAAATTTTTTAAAATAAATGGTAAATCAGAGGCAAATTCTGGTCCTTTTCTTATATTAATTGAAAATTTTGCTTCCAATTGATTTGAATCCCATTGGACAAAACCAGGTAATAGTATCAAATCATATTCATTAATATTTATCTTATCTAAAATATCAATTGTTATAGATTCAGAAAGAAATGCAGAAATTGATATTGGTGCTTTTATAATGTTTATCTTATGCTCTTTTATAGGTTTAACGATCTTCTCTATTATATCATAACTCTGTAAACCAGTAATTATAAGAATTCTAATCTAAATCACTTATCAATTTTTCTCTTTCAAATGGAATAAAAATATCATCTAAAATTGAACCACTGGCTTCTTTCAGTTTCAAATTATTAATAATTGGTTCGAATTTTCCACCGAGTATTCCATTGGCAATATATGCAGCTCCTTGAGCAGCACGTTTTGCTATTTGGCTAAATGAATTCATAAGTCTTACTGGAGCAATATCTTTTAGAGTTTGAGTTATTTTTTCCCGAAAAAATGTTAAATTTGAACCTCTTCCCGCTAATAATATTTCTTTGATTTTTTCTTTGGATGAAAAAGAGGAAGATATTGCAAATACCGCTTTTTTCACACTTGATAAATAAGCTTTAATGGCAATCTTAGTTTGAGTATCCTTTTCTGCCAAAAGGCTAATCTCTTTCAAACTCAATTCGGAATAACCAGAAATATAGGCAACGCCACCCTTGTATATATTTTTTTTATGAATATTTTTGATTAGATAGGCTAATTCTCCATCAAGACTACCGCACGCTCTAAATCCCATTATATTGCTTCCTCCAATACCATCTATAATTTGTCCGTTTTCAATTGCTAAAACTGCGGTAAATCCATAACCAATTTCTACTAGAATAAAATTAGCATTTTCTGGACCTACTTTGAAAGATTCCATTTGATCTTTAATTCCAGTAACAGCAGTGCAAATTTTATCGGCTGTACCCATATCAATTTTATTGATTTTTCGATATCTAGGGACAGTAGGTAAATGCTTAACTCCAGGAACAATAATCCCAGAGATATTTTGGGCTTTAATTAACCTTAAAACCTTTCCAAGCCCAACTAATTTATCTTTCTCCTTTTGATCAAATTTTAATAATGTAAAAAATATATCTCGTTCCGTTAATTCATTTACATTTTTTAAGGGAAGCCCAAATCCGCTTGGAGCTACCATTAAATCTATATCTTCTACTGATTTAATTATTGTTATTACTTTTTGAGGGTCATTAATTAGTTCTTTAGTGGGTAAAGATGTATCTAGAATTATTTTATTATCCTCTAAGCCGAAGAAATCCCAACTCTTCGATCCAGGGTCTATACCTAGGCAGCGCAACGATAATCAAACTAGAACTATTAAAAAATTTAAAGAATCTATAATTGTTTTTATATTCTATTTTTTTTTAATAATTGTATTTAAAAGAAATCTATTTTTAAAAATTAAGTTGAAACTATAAAAATTGTAATAATTTCTAATATTTTAATTTAGACTTAATGCTTTTTACTAAGTTGTAAGTTATTAAATGGATAATTTATATTATTAACTTGGTGAAAAAAGATTTTTGTTAAAGTTTTTGTATGTAAGATATGTGGAGAAGCCTATATTGGCGAAGAACCTCCAAGTAGATGTCCTTTTTGTGGAGCATTTAAAAAATATTTTGTAGAATCAACAGATTACGATGATACTGGTGCATGGGATGTTGAATTAAATAATAAAGATAAAGCTAATGTTGAAAAAGCCCTAGAAGTTGAAATATCAAATAATGTTTTTTACAAATGCGCAAGTAAAAAAACACCAGAATTAGATGGTCAAAAAATTTTTAAAATACTTGCTAAAGTTGAAGGTGAACATGCAGCAGTCTGGAAAAAAATTCTTAAGCTATATACAGTTGATTTCCCTAAATATGATAAGTGTGCAGCAGAATATACACCAAATTTAGAAGAATCTCACTCAAGAGAAGATAGAGCTATAAAATTCTATAGTCAAGCTGCTGTTGATGCTAAAAACGTTAGAGTAAAAGAGATTTTTGAAGCTTTTGTAGAAGTTGAAACAGATCATCTACACCTCTCGGAAGTAAGACTTAAATAAAAAAAAATAAAAAAATAATTTTTACTTCTTATTTTTTTCTTGTTTATAAATATTAAACATATTCATTCTAATAAAGCATCTATAGCACTATTT
>JBHLQA010000086.1:0-10194 GCA_048885285.1 Candidatus Odinarchaeota archaeon | reverse complement strand
GGAAGTAATTCTAAAATCATTAAAAGATATTAAAAATGAAGAAAAACTAAGAGAAGAAATGCAGTCTTTAGCAAATATTTTCAAACTTGAGTTATAACTCAAATAATTTGAGAAGTACTAAAACATGTTTTACTCCCCTAATTTTCATTTTTCTAGATAAGATTTTTTTAATAGCCTTACCCTTTGAAAAATTATCTCTATTTGTAAAAATTTCGAGAAACAATGGCATTGTAGCTTGAAAAAAGCCATCCCAACCAACATTTTTCTTTTTCAAATTCTGTTTCGGTTCATTTTTTATACCTTCTACGTAAATTTTACCTTTATCTATTACCAATAATGCTGCCCATTTCCCATCTTTTGCATTTAATAGAACCTTAACGTTAGTATCCTTAAATTTTTCTTTAAATGACTCCAATTCATTTAAGGGTTCAATTTGCTTTGAGAGTATTCCTGCCAAACCACGTAATTTCTTTTTTTTTTCTTCAATCATTTTTATCAGTAATTTATAATTACGTTTTTCTAATTAAATATTAATTAAAACTTAACAAATTTAAAAACTTAAAATTAAGTATTTTTTAAATCAAATAGAAAGATTTTATTTGTTTTAAAACTAAAGAAGAATAAGTGAACTACCCCTAAACCCTAAAAAATAGTAATCTTAATATGCATCACCATCAGCTATATCGAAGAGATCCTCATAAGCTTTCCTATCATCTCCAGAAATTCTATCTTCTCTTAAAGTCTCCTTCACCACAATAGGAGCACTTTCTTTTTCATCATGTTTAATTGGTTTATTTATTTTGTAGTCATCAGTTCTTGAAGTATCTAATTCAAATTCCTCTTCACATGCCTTACATACTAGTTTTCCATTTTTTGGGACAAGCATATTCCCGCAATTATCACAGAAGCGCATCATGTATCAAAATTTTCAATTTTTTTTTAAATCACTATATTTAAACTTACCGCTTTATGTCATATCTTAAGACAGGACAGACTATCTGTATAAAAAATATTCTATACTTATAAATTTATCTTTTTATTTGTATTATTTGTTGCCATTTCACACATATAAATCTGATGTTTATGAAAAAATAAAGCTAGTTTTGTTATTAATAAAAGAATAATAAATTAGAAGACCAACTAAAAGAATTTATCCAAAGATACTCTTAAATTTTTGATAAAATGGTTAAATAAGTATTTGAATAAATTCTTAATATGAAAAAAAAATCAAAAAGACACTTTATTGATATTTTATTAGTAGAAATAATTTTTTTTTAAATTTTTTATATATAAGGTAGAATATTAGTAATTATGAAGAATGACAATGGAGTTTTAATAATAGCGCATCGAGGTGCGAGCAATGTTGCACCAGAAAATACTCTAAAAGCCTTTCAAAAGGCAATTGAGCTAAAAGCAGATTATATTGAATTTGATGTTCACCTAACTAAAGATGGGGAGTTGGTAATCAGACATGATGCCAATATCCCTCAATCAGATGGAACAATGAGTTTAATAAAAGAAATGACAATTGAAGAATTAAAAGGTATCGATGTTGGAGAAGGAGAAAAAATTCCTACATTCAACGAACTATTAGAAATTTCAAAAGATAACATTGGATTGTTATGTGAAATTAAAATTCAAAAGATAGGAAAATATCTTATAGAAATTCTAAAAAATGAAGATCTTTTAGAAACTTCAATGATTAGTTCGTTTATATTTTGTGAATTAAAGGAATTAAATAGAATACATTCTGGTTTAAAATTAGGTTTACTCCTTTCAGAACGTATTATTTCGTACCAAATGGTAATTAAATTCTGTAGAAAAGCTAAAGATAATCATTTTTTTGCTATTCACCCTTATTGGAGGGCTGTTAATAAAGATATTGTTGAATTTGCACATTCTAATAATCTCAAGGTTAATGCATGGACCGAAATATATGAATCCATAAATGATTCAGACTTAAAAGAATTAGTAAATTTAGGTATAGATGGATTAATACACGATGACATTGAACAAGCAAAGAGGGTTATAAGAGAGAATTAATAGAATTAAAATTTTATATCAAAATATTTTAGTTTTAACTTATTTATGTAATTATAAAACTCATTCATATTTGATAATTTTTTTTATGTCAATAACTAAAAAACCCCTAAAGATTAATTTTGAAAAATTGTTTTTTCCCCAGTCTATTGGGATAATTGGTTTGGGTCAGGATCCAAGTGGTGGTCGATATTTTTTTCGCTCAATGAAAAATAGATTTAAAGGGCCTATTTATTTGTTTAACCCTCGATTAAGTGGACAAAATTTCCATGGATATAAAGTATTTAGTTCCATTTTAGAAATTTCTGACCCAATTGATTATGTAATTCTAGCTGTTCCAGCACGATTGTGTCCTAACTTAATGGAAGAAATTGGGAAAAAGGGAGTACCCTTTACAACCATATTTGCTTCAGGATTTCGTGAAGTAGGTAATGATGCCCTTGAAGAGGAAGTCTTATCTATTGCCAGAAAATACAATATAAGAATAATTGGTCCAAATTGTTTAGGTGTGTATAATCCACGAGCAGGACTATATTTTGCACTTGAACAATCAGGAAAAGGAGGAAATTTTAGTGGTATTTTTCAATCTGGTGGAATAGCCCAAAACTTATCTCAGTTAGCTGTTTCTTACGGTATTTATGTTTCTAAATTTATATCAATAGGAAATTCATTAGATTTATCTCCCGCAGAATTTTTAGAATATTTTCAACATGATGAATCTACACAAATTATTGGATTATATATTGAAAATTTAAGATCGATTCAACAAGGGAGGAAATTTATGAATATGATGAAAGAATGTAATTTAAATAATAAACCAGTAATTCTTTGGAGATCAGGATATGGTGAAGCAACGAAAAAAGCAATTTTATCTCACACTGGGGGATTAGCGGGAAATAATGCAATTTGGAAAGCAGTCGGAAAACAAACAGGTAGCTGTATTGTAAATAACTCAAATGAAGTTGCAGCGTTAGCTTCAGCTTTTAATTTTACTCCTTTACCTGAAAGTCGTAATGTTGGAGTAATAGGAATTGGTGGGGGCTCCACAATTGAAGCTATAGATATTTTCGAAAAGTATCATCTAAAAATTCCAAATTTAATGGAAAAAACAATAACTAAAATGAGCAGATTCCTACCAGATGTAAATACAAATCTTACAAATCCTCTTGATTTAGGAGGTGCAGGTATACGCCCTAATATTTATTTTCGTACAATTCTCGCTTTAGATAAAGACCCTAATGTCTCCTCCATAGTTTTTATCAAAGATCCTGAAAGATTTCAGGGATTTGGAGACTTTTTGGAAGAAGTGGGCTTTAAGGATATGGATATTAATAAGGAATTTGTAAGATATATATCTAAAGCAGTAAGAATTTGTACAAAGCCTATTTATTGTGTTATGTTAAAAATAAATGAAGGTTTTGAAGAATATAAAAGCAGATATACTTTCAAGTTGAAACTTTTGAATTTACGTGTACCTGTATTTGAAACACTTGAATTAACAGGTAAAATTCTAGACAATATTAATTCTTACAGAGAATTTTTACAAAAACATGGAAAATTTTCAAAAAGAGAAATAATCTAAAGGACTGAAAAAAGTGTGAATCTTATCTTTACATCTTATTATTTATCTTCAACATCAATTGGACGTCCTGGACTGCCTTGATAATATTCTTTTCCGGACTTACCTCTCCAACTTTTATGTAAAACAGTATTGGGGTATATTACATTATTATCTGTAGTTAAAGCTCCACATCCCATAATAGTTCCGGGATAGAAAGTATTATTTTCACCAATTTTAATTTCCATAATTGTAATTTTACCAAAAATAGTGTTTACTGCATGACTAGATAAACTGCTAGTTGGATAAAAGAAAGAATTATTACCTATATCTGTAAACTCTAACCCCACATAAGAATCACAATATATAACATTTTTACCAATCTTATTATGACTAATTCTCCGAAGAGTTCGATTAATAAGCCAAGGAAATGGAGATTTAGAGGTTAACCATATAGGAAATTTTATAATGAAACCTCGTTTGTGGTAATATTTCATTATTTGACCTTCTTTACTCTTCACATCATCAAGAACACGTCTAAATACTCCCTGTATTGGAGGAGATTTCCTATTCCATTTACGAGCCCAATAAGCTGTAAATTCGATTAAAATTATGAGATAAATATAATAAAGAATCAAGAAAAGGATAGGTAAAAGAAAGATATGAATAACAGCAGGAATTGAAAAAAAATTTATAAATCCATATTCAAATAATAAAAAAATACCTAAACATACATAAAGAGGCACTAAAAAACTGAGAAAATTAATTTTAAAAAAATCTAGAGCAGGAAGTTCAACAGTCTTCTCTATTTTTTTTTCTAAACTTAAGCCTTCTTCTTTTTTAAGTTCATTAGCATCCATAATACTCTATTTAAATATTGTATATAAAAAAATCACTTATAATTTTTATTACTATACCCACTTTAATTAATTATAGATTAAAATCTAAACCTTTTAAGTTAATAATTAATTTGAGTTTTTAATTTAGGAGATAATTTGATCTTATCTTATTATAGGGATAGCTATGAAAATAACGATTTTTAAATATACGAATTTATCACCATTATGGATAGCTGTCTTTATTGATATCATTGGATTTTCTATGATACTACCAATGGCTCCGTTTATAGCAGAAAGCTTTTCTATTCCAATTTTTATTATGGGGATTATACTTTCTGTAAATGCAATGTTTTCATTCATATTTGGTCCAATTTTTGGAAAGCTTAGTGATAAATTTGGAAGAAAACCTCTATTATTAATCTCACAAGCTGGTACGTTTATGGGATTCCTTCTACTTGCATTTTCTTCAAATTCAATATGGTTATTAATATTTTCTCGAGTTGTTGATGGGATCTTTGGAGGTAATTTCCCAATTGCTAAAGCAATCATAGGTGATGAAGTTCCTCCCAAAGATAGAGCTATTCAAATGGCAAATATTGGAGTAGCTCATGTTTTAGCATCACTTATTGGTCCTGGTTTAGGAGGAACACTTTTTAGTATTGGTGGAATATTACTACCTGGATTGTTTGCGGCAGGACTTTCTTTATTCACTATGATTATTACAATTACTATTTTAAATGAAACATGGCCAGAAGAAAAGCGTGAATTGAATCATGAACTAAAAAAAAATATCGTTATTAATATCACAAAAAACAAAAGTGCGATGTGGTACTTAACACTATGGGGCTTTCATACCGCATCTTTCATGATTGCCATGGCTTCACTAATCATTTTTCACAAAAATAGTTTTTGGTTTAAATGCTGGTGAGATTGGAATTCTATTAATGATCTCTGGCATTTTTCGAGCTCTTGTACGATTTTTCCTATTTAAACCAACAATAACCAAACTCGGAGAAAAAAAAGCTATAAAGCTTGGTTTAACAATATTTTTAATTGCTTTCTTCTTGGTGGGATTTTCTATTAATTTAGTAATGTTTTTTGGATTAATGATGGTCATTAGTTTTGCTGCGTCATTAACTCGTGGACCATTGAATAGCAAAATAAGTCAATCTGTATCTCCTGCGGAACAAGGAAAAATAAATGGATATTCCTCGGGTTTAGACAGCTTTGCTCAAATTATTGGGCCTTTACTTGGAACATTTATGCTGAATTTTTTTGAACCATATTTTTTAAGCTTTCTTATTAGTTCTATTGCTCTAGTTCCATTTTTAATGGGATATAAAACAATTGAATTAAAAAAATATAATATTGCTGATTTAAGTCGAGAAAAAATGATTGAAGAATAATTAACTAAACTATTATTTAATTACTAAAAAAATTCTATAATTGCTTAATTCACCTTTACTAATCTTGATAAATATGAAATATGAACTTTTTACATCTTGATCTTAAATATTTTAGTTCAGATTAAAAAATTAAAACTAACTTAGCACTATAAGAGATACTATCGCTTTATTTTCTTATCCATTTCTTTAAATTGTTCCCTTTGCATTAATGGAACAATATTTTTAAAAACCATAATAAAAGCGACTAAGGCTAATACTGCCATCGTTAATCCAAAAAAAAAAGGATCAAATTTTTCTAGAAGGAATGATCCCAATAGAGGACCTATTATTTGAGCAAGACTATCTAACGTTGTAGTATATCCATTTATTTTTCCCACTTCTTTAGGGGTGACTGTTTGGCTTACGTCACTTATTAAAATACCTCTTGAACAGGAAACACCATAACTAATAATAACCATAAGAATAATAAAAATCCAGATCTCGGCATAAAATGTACCAAATATACCAAAAATAAAAAAGAGAGCTGTTAGAAGAGATAAACCAAGATATTTCATTTTTTTTTCCCCTAATTTTCTCATTGTTGGTTTAAACAAGCTAAACCTTACAATTGCTCTTGAGATACCAGAAATTGTTAAAAGTATACTTACACCAACAGTATCAAGCCCTAGTATAAAACCGATAAAAAGAGAAAGTGTAGATACATACATTGTAAATGAAAATGTATGGAAAGCATACTGAGTTAATAAATAACGCGCATCTTTATTTTTCCAGATATTAATTTTAATTTTGATATGCTTTTCTGCTTTTTCTCTTTTTTCTTTTGGCCAAGATTCTTCTATAAAAAAATATGTAGTTATTATTGATAAAAATGAAAATCCTGCTGCAACTAATCCTGAAAGTGCCATAGGATAATTAGGGCCAAATATGAGAAATACAGATAAAAACCCGGCTAATCCAGGAGCAACTAGTCCAGCTAAAGTCATTACTACACCAAAGTTAGTCATTTGCAGTCCTCTATCTTTTGGAGGGACTTGATCTGTTATAATTGCTTTTGTGAGAGGGAAGTTCCCGCCAAAAATACCATCTACAATACGAGCTATAAAAAACATTATTAAGGAATCTGAAAATGCTAGAATTAAAAATGCCGAAAATGTCCCTGCTTCAGCGATTAAAAGCATTGGCTTTCTTCCGTAGTTGTCACTTAATTTCCCCCACATAGGGGCAGAAAAAAGTGAAAATATAGCATTTGTTGCTAGTAATAATCCAATTACGAATGGAGTAGTATTGAAATCTTTAATTAGGGCAGGTAAATATGGTATAATTATATAAAAACCTAAAACATCAACAAGTAAACCAATCCATAATGGTTTTAACTCATGATATTTTGTTTTTGTTGGATATATTTGTTTAGAAAAAGGCTTTTTTGAATCCTGATTCATAATATTAAAAATAGAATTTTACTGAATTAGATTGGAAAATTTAAACTCATTTTTAAAATTTCAAATTTTAAACTAAAATCATTATTTTTTTCTAAATAATTGGTCATAGCATAGAAAATTGGAGTATAAAGTTATTTAATTTTTCAAGAAATCAATTATAATTTGATTAATTTCTGGAGCTTTTTCAAAAGGTGAAGAATGCCCTACTCCTTCAAGCAAAATAAATTTACTATTAGGAATCCCTTCATGAATTTTCAGATTTACTAATTTTGGCATTTGTCGATCTTTTTCAGCACATATAATTAAGGTTTCTGAATTGATTAAATGCAGCTTTTCTAATACATTATGAGTACCAAGAGCATTAGCTTGATTTCTAATATCTTGAGGAGTTGCTGGATTAATTGTACTTTTATTAATTAAATCTTCAGCTGAAAATAGGCCATGAAATTTCTTCTTAGGATTTTCCTTCATTAATTTTAAAAAATTACGTGAAAAACCCATCTTTGCGGCATCAAAGAATGTTTTAACTGGATCTTTTAATCTTGCTTTATATCTAGCAATTTGTCCATTTTTATAGAGTTCTAATCCAGATTTTTCTTCAGGCCAAGCAGCCATAGTGTTTATTAAAATTAATTTATTAACTTTATTAGGATATTTAACGGCAAAATGTTGAGATATCATACCACCCACAGACCATCCAATGATATGTGCTTTCTCAATCTTCAAAAAGTCCATCAAGCCTCTAGTATCATCAGCAAATAGTTCCATAGTATATGGTTCATTAGGTCTATCAGATTTTCCAGATCCTCGATTATCAAATCTTATTACCTTAAAATATTGAGATAATGGCTCAAATTGACAGAGCCATTCCTCTTTAGTGACCCCAAATCCATGAATTAAAATTATAGGATCTCCCTCTCCACGAACTTCATAACAAATTTTTATACTATTAATATTAGCATATGATTCAGACATAACTATTAAAAAATCCGAATAATATTTGAGCTTTTTTATTAAGAGCAAATCATTTATTACTTAAGATACAATGCAAATTGGAAATCCACAGAAATTACATTTTCCAGCAGAATTTAAATATAACTCTTTAATCTCCATTAATTTCCTTTTTATGACTAATTTAGCGCATTTTGGACAATAAGTATTTTCATAATCAGTAGGGGGTAGATTCCCAAGGTATACATATTTCAAACCAACTTCTTTTGCTACAGTATGAGCGTTATACAGGAGTTCTAGAGGTGTTGGTTCAAAAAGACCATGATCTTTTGATTTGAAATGAGGAAAAAATCGAGTAATATGATATGGTGTTAATTCTCCTAATTCATTAAATATTCTCTTTGATAGTCTTCTTATGATATGTCTTTCAGAATTAAATCCAGGAATTAATAGGGTTGTAATCTCTACATGGACACCTAAATCCTTAGCTAACTTCGCATTGCGCCATACTTTTTCTCCATCAATTCCGCAATATTTCTCAATCATATCAGAATCTCCTTTTATATCTATATTCATCGCATCAAGACCCGCATCTACCAAGTCTTTTAAAACATCTTCAGTCATGTAGCCATTTGTAACATATGTATTGTATAAATTGTTCTCTTTAGCTAGTTTAAAAACTTCTAATGAATATTCAAACAATAACGTAGGCTCATTAAAAGATATTGACGTGCCTTTACATCTCCTTTTTAATGCAATCTCAATAAGTTTCTCAGGAGAAATTAATTCTTCAGATGATGCAAATTGACTTGCTTTTAAAGGATTAGTTTTTGATAGGTGATAATTTTGACACCAAAAGCAAGAAAAATTACATCCATAAGTTCCTACGGTTATAGCAGTACTTCCTGGATAAAAATGGTAAAGCGGCTTCTTCTCTATAGGATTGAAAGATAAAGCAGGAATTAATCCGTAAACGATTGTAAAAATTTCTCCATCCTTATTTATTCGAGTGTTACAAAATCCAGTTTTACCATTTTCGATTTTACATCTTCTTTCGCAAGTTAAACATTGTGAAAATTTTTCATCAATTTTTTTCTGATACCTAGCTTTTCTAAGGAATTTTGAATTCATCTATCTAATATTAGTAGATATTAATGTAATTCTTATTGTTTTCATGGTGCTAATATTAAAATAATTATGTATATTAACATAAGATTTCCTAATATTATTCCCGTGTCTTTTAGTGATGTTCTTCCTAATAAATCAGTTCGAGGTTTTCTATAGATATACATTATTCCTAATGGAAATAAGAAAATTGGTAAAAATATCCAATATTGAGTAATAATGAATGAGATGATTGCTATAACTAGTGAAATCAAACAAGCAACCCAAATTACTAATTGGGAAGACTTAGGTTTTAATTTAGCTAAAGAATCACCATCAATCATTTCATGCAACATCTGTCCTGTAAATGCTACTGAAGTTATTGTAGCTAATATTAATGATTCATACAACTCCATATGTGGAAGAAAATGGATAATAACATCTCCAGCATTTATTTTAACCATAAAATATGGTAATATTATGTGGGAGGCTCCTAAAATAATATGATTAATAACTACAAGCTTTTTAAATATGCAATAGAAAATTACCATAAATATAATAATTATTAGATAAAGTCCTAGAATTGGATTCACTAAAATATCATTCATAAAACACATAGTACCTAATGAAAAACTTGATATAGCAAGTACAGCAATTTCTTTCCTACCATATCCTTCGACTCTCTCTAGAGTTTCCTTTTCATTAGGATCCTTCATATCAATTATATCATTAAGAGTGTTTCCTGTAATTGCATAAAAAGCAAATCCAGATAATATCCAAATATGAGAACTTATTTCATAATCATTCAAATAAATACATAAAAGGCATGGTATTAATACAGAAAAAATATATTCCAA
>JBHLQA010000085.1:0-10236 GCA_048885285.1 Candidatus Odinarchaeota archaeon | reverse complement strand
TTTTTATACCATCTTTTATGAAATTTGAGCCAAAATTAAAAGCTCAAAAAGAATTTATGTTAGGAACAAAACAAAATTATGAAGCATATTGGCATAGTATAAGAAATTCAATATTTAAATTACCGGATATCCCTTGGGGGTTTAAATTATATATTACAACTTCAGAAATGGAAGAAGGAATTGAAGATTCCAATTTCATAGAAATAACAGCCCAGAGTCGAGAACTGCCTTATATAATTTTAAAAGATCGAACTCAGACTCAAATTAGATTTTTAATGGTATTAAATAGAGTTCACACAAGTTTCATTCCCTTATTAAACAATATTACTATAGATATTGAAGATGATCGAGGAGATAAGGATAGTTTAGTGTTCTCTGATTTTACTTATTCAAAAAATTTTCTACGAATTTTAACAAATCCAATACGATCCTTAGATAAAGTTAAAGAAATTAAAGAACCTGAAAGCATTTATTACGCAGATTGCACTTTTCAAATTGATGAAGGGTATTCTGTAGAGGATTTTGTTAATATTTTTATAAAAAAAATAACTGTAGAATACACAGAAACATTGGAACCTTCAGAATCAACTACAAGTGACCAAGAGGATTTTAAAATCATTGAAGCTTTTAAAAATAATTTTATATATCCTTTAACTCCGAAAACAAAAGTTCAAATTGGCAAAGGTTTGAAATCAAAACTTGGTAAAATGATTGATGAATATTTTGCAAAAATAATCATTATTGAATTTATATTGAGTTTTTGGGGTTTCATTGAAGGTGGACTATCCTCTTTGGAAATTGAAGAGACAATGCTAGAAAGGATTTCAACAATAGTTAATGTTGCATCTATTGGTATTATTGTCATCATTTTTATAATGATGATAGTGCAATCACGTAGTGGAAAGAAAAGAGATATTGATATAGATGAATTGGATGAAAAAATGAGAAAAAGGAGGAGAAAGAAATTTGGAAAATAAAATATTAAATATTATCATAACCTGTTCAGCCCAGAATGATTTTATTGAACCATTAGATATTCACGCTCCTACAGAAGATAACTTAATAATAGGGTATGATCAAGTTTCAAATAAATGGATGGAGTATTTTTTAAATCAGAATAGAGACACTAGTGAAGCAAACATGGATCAATTTATATTATGGTTAAAACAGAATGCCAGTAGTGAGATGAATGGAGAAATTCTATCATATCACCATATATTAGAACATTATAGACACAGAGTTCATGTAGACTATGATGAATCTCAAAGATTATGGGAAGGTGGTAAACTGAGTAAATTTATACAAGATTTGATGCATAAAGCTTCTGAATCAAATTTAAATGAAACAAGTGGAGTAGAATATCAATGTATTCATTTAAGGGATTGGCATGATCAAACTGATGAAAGTCAAAAAGATGAAATGGATCTTTTTGGACCACACTGCATAAAAGGCACCTATGGAGCAAAATTTATAGCACCATTGAATGAATTAATACAAACACATCATGATTTTAATGTAATTATCAATTCAAACAGCCTTAGTTCTTTCGATGAAACAGATCTGCAATCAGTTCTAGAAACAGTGATTCAAAATGCAGGAAGTTCTCATAAAGAAGTAAAAATAGGTGTTTTTGGGGTAATTACTAATGTAAAGGTCTTTCTTTTAGCATTTGAACTTATGACAATCCATAAATTTAAAAATGTTTATGTTTGTGGTGATTTCTGTGCTGGTTTTAACAAACAAGGTCATGAAACAGGAATAAACTCCATGTGCAATATTTTAGCAGCAAATATAGTTGATCAGACCAAATTTAGAGAAATCTTTAACATATAGTTCTCTTAATTTTTTTATTTATTATTTTTTTATTACAAAATAACTTATTTTAATTTGAACTTTTATTCATATTAGAAATAATTAATTTTTTGACTATTATTATGAATACAATACAATTACAAGAAGATATATTAGCCTTAAAGAAAGAAAATGATGTAACAATATTAGCTCATTATTATCAGCCAATAGAAATTCAAGAAATCGCTGATTTTGTAGGAGATTCACTTGGTTTATCTCGTACAGCAAAAAAAAAGTCAAATAATTATATAATATTCGCAGGTGTTGATTTTATGGCTGAAACTGCATCGATTGTAAATCAAGAGAAACATGTCCTAATCCCTAATTATGAATCTTGCTGTCCAATGGCGGCCTATCTTACACCTGAAATGGTTAGGGAATTTAAAAATAATTATCCAGATCTGCCTATTGTTGTATATGTTAATTCTACCGCAGCTGTAAAAGCTGAATCAGACATTTGTTGCACCTCGTCAAATTCAGTTAAGATTGTTGAAAAAATTAGTCAAGAATTTAATGTTTCCTCAGTTTTATTTGGTCCCGATGCAAATCTAGCTGATTATACAGAACAAAAATCTGGAATAAGATGCATAAAAATGCCAGAAGAAGGGCATTGTTATGTGCATTCACAAATTAAACCAGAAGATATCGAAAAAGTAAAAATAGAACACCCTCAGGCAAAACTGATTGTTCATCCCGAATGTATTAGAACTGTGAGAGAATTAGCGAATTTTGTAGGATCAACTGCTCAAATGTATAATAGAGTAAAAAATAGTTCTTATGATGAAAAAGAATTTCTTATTGGTACTGAAGAAGGATTCAGATTACGTTTAAGCCAAGATTTCAAAGAAAAGAATTTTTATTCTGTTAAAGACAAGTTGATTTGTCATAACATGAAAAAGCATAATCTCGAGCTTATTGAATATATCCTCAAGAACCTAGAAGACAAAGCTTTTGAGGTCAAAGTTCCTTCTAATATTGCTGAAAAGGCCTTAAACCCAATTAATAAAATGTTGAATTATTCTTAATTTTAAATTATTTGATGAATTGAAAAAAAAGCTAGGAACTAAGTTTGTTTAATTCAAAATAAGAAACTTAGTGGTAATCTAGCTGGATGTTCATTTTTTACTTTAACCAATTTAATTGCATTATTAGGACAATTCGCAGCACATACTCCACATCCTACACATAATTCTTCTCTAACTTTCATTGCTTCATCTGATGAATCCGATTTACTAGGCCAGAGATGATAAATTGCTTTACTTTGGCATTTATTCATACAAGTTTCACATTTAGTGCAAAGATCCATGTCAAATTCGGGAATAAAATTAGTTTCAACAACTCCCCTATAGCCATATAATTTTGCTGGATGAAGTACCCCACAATGACAACTACAACAATTGCATATAAACCGTGATGAGTCTTTGCTTGTATCCGAAACTGTATTATGGATAAGTCCTCTTCTCTCAGTTTCTCTAATAAACTCAATAGCCTCTTCTCTAGTTAGGCTTCTTGCCGCACCTTCAGAAATCCACCTTTTTGCTGTATCTCCAACAACAAAACATCCCATCTCAGCAGGAGCAACTTGACAAGGTTCACCTGTATATTCACCGATCAACCGACATTGACAAGGTATGACACCAAAAGTATCATTTTTATCTATCATATCTTTAACTACCTCAAAAGGAAGAACTTGATTCTCAACCTCAAAAGACTTATCAACTTTTATTAGCTTTTCCTCAGAGTCATATGGAAGCAAAGGACGAAATCCTTTTCTTATATTACCAACTTTCTCTAAATCTGGTGCTCGGTTCTTAAAAATAAATCGATATATCGCCGCAGCTTTTTTTTGATTTTCTTCGGTATCCTTACGTTTGATAAAGTATAATTCAAATACTCCAGGTACAAGAGGAAGTAATCTATAATCAGAATTAGACTTAAATATTGTTCCATTTGTTACTGATCTCTCCAAAACTCTTTCTATTTCTTGTTCAGGAATACCTGTTTTTTCTTCCAATTCTTTTAATGTGACTTTTCCACCGATATTCTTAAAATGTGTAAGAATTTCAATTTCTTCTTCATTCCAGAAGATTTTCATCAAGTCATAGATTTTTTTATGCTTAGGAGCAAATATTCTTCCAATTTGCAGTTTTTGTCTTACAATTTCATAATTATCAACTTCAGTCATAAGATAAGTAATAAAAAGATTTTTTAAAAGTTTAGTAATTTAATATACATTGTATATTGACATAAATGTCAATGAATGTTCATACTAATTACTTTTTTATAAAAAGAATGTAATTTTCTTCTGGTATTTTTTATCATCTATCCATTTTTTAAAATCATTGGTTATTGTTCCTGACCATATTGCATTTTTTGAGGTTTCTTCACAAAATTGATGGATATCCTGATAAGAAAAGTTATAGTGATTCATTAAATCTTGTATTTTTAGTTTCCACTTCACAAAATGTTTATATAGTTTATTATCAGATGAAGCTACTCTTCTGTATCTACTTTCATAAAATTCTTTATCATTTTCATCATACCCTTTGAAGAATCTGTAGTTTTGGTTCATCCAAAAAAAATTCTCTGTAGATTTAGAAAATTTATTAACATTACAATTCCATAATCTAATAGTTTCTAAATTTTCTAAATCATTTAGACTTTCTGGGATTTGTGTTATCGTTGGATTATCAGATAAATCAATGAGCTTTAGGTTACTAAATCTCTTAAGATTTTTTATTTCTACTATTTGATTATTTCTCAAATATAATATTTCTAAATTTTTGAGCTTTTCATTTCCTTCAATTTTAGCAAGTTTATTACTGTTGAGTTTTAGAATTCGAATATTTGGAAATAACTCAATTCCTTTTAAATCAGTTATTTGGTTATTACTTAAATCTAATTCTTTTACATCTTCGAATTTTCCGTTAATCATATCTAATTCTGATATTTTTTGAATGTTTTGGTTATTTAAAAAAATTAGAGCATTTTTAAAAAGACCTACAATCCTATCTTCATATTTTACAAAATTATATTCAAACTTAAAATCATTAAAAAATTTAAAGTGTTTGTTAATATATTTAATCAATGGAAAATTGCTTCTTGATCTTAAGATGTTATATACGTTTTTAACGAAAACTTTTCTAAAATTATCTGGAATATTCTTTAGGATTTTAGAAGTGAGTAAAGAAATATGCTCAATTCCAAAATTCCCAATTAATCGATTTATTATATAGTTTATTGAATCTATTATGTTTCTATCGTGATTTTGTTGAAATAACCGCTCTAATTCGTTAATTATATCATTTAAAACATTTGGATTTATGTCTTCGATAATACTCTCAAACTCATCTGAACTTAAATATTTTAAATAACCATTTTGAGTTAAATACTGAGTAACAGTTGGATGCTTGCTAGCAAGTCTGATAGCAATCTCCTCGGAAAATACTTTTCTAGCCATTGGATCACCAACTTCAGTTAATCTCTTCAATAATGGAAAAGCAAGATTTCGATGTAAAATTCTTGTATCATAGCCATTTTCTGTCCATGCTTGAATATTAGAACAATGACCCTGAAATTCTTCCTCAGGAGATATTGATCTAAACGGATGATGGTGATTTCCTTCCATTGATCTATCCAATTTTTCCGCAGCCTCATCGATTGATTCAATTTCATCATAATCCTCTATTCGATTAACAGGAATATTAAGCAGCAAGTACATACATTGTTGAAATATACGTCCCTTTATATAAATATTTGTTCTACCGCTCTCAAGCTTTAATTTAAGATATTCATTGATTTTAAATTCTTTTTTATGAATTTGTGGTCTAAGTGAATTATAAAAAACAAAAAGCAAAATAGCTAATAATATAGATATTTGATATTGAAACATATAGCAAATTGATATGGATTATTGTTACCAAGTTTGAAGAAAAATTGATTTATTAAGCTAAAAACCCTAAAGGTTTTTTGAAAATTTTTTAGAATATATTCTTGTTATGATAATGGATATATTTATGGGTTCTAGTATAAAAAATATGCTCTTGAATAATAAGATATATTCTTAACAATTTAGATGGGAATTTTTAATTTGTTAATTTTACAGCATATAGAACAAAAAACGATCGATTAGATAAAGAATAAATAGAAAAACACGTCTATTTAAACAAATTATATAAATAATTTCAAGAAAAATTATGACTAAAAATGAAGACCCAGGAGCATGTATAGTTGTAATAGGAATTGTAATGGCAGTAGGGGATTGGATAGTTTTTAATACAGGTTTCCTAATATTTGTCGGAGTATTTATTGTTATTATTGGGATTGCTACAAGTTCATCTTTTAAAAAGAAAGTATCTAGCCCTGTATCGCACCCTCAAACTAATTATACTCAAAATAATACCCAATTAATAGAAAAAGTTCCTCAAGATATCACGCCAGTCCAGAATTTTAGGAAAAAGCATACTTTTTGCTCATATTGTGGATTAAAAACCAGTTCAGATATTTGTCCTGCATGTGGAAGGGAAATTGATTAAGTTCTTCTTTTTAATTAATGGAAAGTTCTCCTAAAGTAAAATTAATCTATTATAGAACTGAAGTCAAGTTTTTAAATTAATTGTTTGGGATTTTCAATATTAAATTTACGAAGTATTTATACCAATACAATTAAGAAAATTTACGTTCTATAATACCAAGTTTCCATTTGTCAAGCTTTTTAGGATAAATTACTTTTTTTTAGTTTAGGATTGACTTTTTAATAAATATTTTTTAAAAAGAATTATTTTTAATAGAATTTCTAAAAATTTGGAGTTAATCCATTTGAAGCTTTAAATTTAGGATTCTCTACCAGAGTAAGCATATTTAAATTTAAATCCCTTTTTGAGCCTTCTAATAACTTTCCTTGCAGTCTTTTACCCTGAAGAGACATTGGTAACATTCGAGATTGAGCAACTCCCTCCATTAAAATTTCTCTTTCAATATCTAAAAACCCCATTTCTATTGCATTTTTTACAATTAGATTTAACACTAATAATTGAAATTGATCTTTAATTGCATCCCATATTAACCCCATATCTTTTAATTGATTAGTTATTTCTTCAGCCATAATATCTAGATCATAGATCTCATCATAAATTCCCTCTTGAAGATTTATGATTTCATTTATTAATCGATCCTTAATCAACCTTAGAAAAGTTGTTCCCAATAAATCTTCTTCATGGAAAAAGAAATCATTCATTTCACGTTTAATTAAGTAAAACCCATAATCGTTTTTTATCAATTTAGACCTAGCTAGATAATTAATTGCTTCCCTTGAAACATTATAAACTTCACAGTATTGATCTAAATTTAATTTATATCCCTCAAATTTTTGTGAACTAGATTCATCAAAGTGCCAATAAATCTTTGCAAAGGCACCCTGACCAAGAATAGAATTGTAAAATATGTAAAAGAGAGATAGATAAAGATCTCTATCTTGTTGTAATTCAAAAAAATTTTCTCCTATTTTGGAGATAATCCTTACAATATGAATTATAAATGTATCTTCAACATTTATTTCCTTATAAAAATCTATTAGAGCTTCAAGTTTCCTAACATTTTCTTTTAATTCATTCACAAAAAATATTTCATCTTTAAGCTTTAAGGGTGCTTCTCCTAGTTTTTCGATTCCTTTATCAGTAATAACATAACTTCTATACTGCTTATTTGTTGTTTTATCAGTTACTAATCTTTGCTCTATATTTTTATTTTTTCTATGAAGATTAAGGTATTTAGAAACTGTAGATCTGCTTAAATTTGAATATTTAACTATATTAGTAAATCTTTGAGGACCTAAATTTCTAAGAATAAATAGGATTCTCCTACTATTATCTTCAATATTACTAGATTTTTTCAACAATTCAGTCTTTAACTTTTTAGATATATTCCACGATTCCATAATTCTAATATATAGGAATCAATATAAATAATTATACTTTTTTTCTGTACTTAGACTAAAAAAAGATAAGAAAACAAATATATATAAATTTAGTATATTTACATTGTACTTATAGGTAAAATTATAAAAATTAGGAAATTAATGTTAGAAATTGGTAAATTATTAAAAAATCAATAAATTTATTGTGATTAAATGACAATAGAAGACCCCAACATATTAAAGAGGTTAAAGGCTATTGAAGAAAGGTTGGATATAATAGAGCAACGAATTTTAAATTTAGAACACAAAATAGGGAGGTTTCCTTCTCCACCATTACCTAAACCCGGACCTATTCACCCTCCAGGTCCACCTGATAGACCAGGTCCCCCTCCAGAACCTTTTCGATTCTAAATCATTTCCAAAAAATTGTTTAGAGCCGAAAAAGAGCTAATTTCACATTATTTAAACTGAAGTTCGTGTTATTAAACAAAAATCCTTAATATAGCATCTTGATAATTAATATTTATCCAGTATAATTGAATAATTAATAAAAAGTATGTGATATAAAATTACCCAATATAGATTTAGACTGACCGGTGTCCCTCCAGATCAAGCTATTAAGTTGATTGAGCTTGATCCAAATAATTCAATTGCAGAAATCAAAAAAACCGTACAACGAGAATATAAGTTAAACCCAATCTTGGCAATACAATTTATTTTTAAAGGTAAAGTATTACCTGATCAATTAAAATTTGCTAAGATAGGAATACATCCAAAGAAAGACGTGATTACCGTAATGGCCACACAAGCAGGTGGATTTTAAGTAAAATATTAATAAGAAACGTATTTATCACGGGGTTTAAAGAGAAAAAAGTCGACCTCTCTTTTCTTTTATTTTTTTATAAAAAAAGTAATTCTAATTATCATTTTTAAGATTTTCATTAGTTTTGGTCTTATATTCTTCTTCTAATGGTTTTATCTCTTGAATTTCCAAATTTTTAGAACGAAGGAAATCTTGAATTTTTTCATCCCCAACTTTGTTAGGATCAAGCGCATTATTTATTACTAAAAATTCTTTGAAATCTTGTATTACTAATGCCACATCTTCAGGATTGTAATGTTTTTTAATAATAAAACCTTTTCTCTCTAAGGAATATTCAGAATACCACCAATAAAATATCACTGTTATAACTATAATTAAGAAGTTGTTGATTAAATTGATTTGATTTCTATTAGCGAAAATAGCAGTGAGTGTTCCTGCTCCAGTAATCATGATAATTTGTCCTTGGATATATAAAATTGTGAAAGCAAAAAGGAAAAAGGGCATATTATTAGCATTAAAAATAAATGAATCATAGACTTTTTCACCTAAACCTCTTAGGACCATTACAGCAGTAAAAACCAGTAGTAAAATATCAATTAGGCTTGAAGCTATATTTGGATCTGTACTTGCTTCAGTGATATTCAATAATGCGGATAAGAAGCTGAAAGATCTAAACCATAATATAATCCATATAAGGATATAGAATATTGAAGAAAATGCATTTGTGGAATTATTCTTCTTGCTTCTTTGATATAAAGTTATCAACCTCCAAGAAGTAATAATCAAGATTAAAAGAATAACTAAATTACAGGCAATAAATAAGATTGTATCTCCCCCTGGAGCGAATTTCGATAAAAATC
The DNA here is from genome assembly GCA_048885285.1 of Candidatus Odinarchaeota archaeon. Classification (GTDB taxonomy): domain Archaea; phylum Asgardarchaeota; class Lokiarchaeia; order Sigyniarchaeales; family SOKP01; genus Loki-b32. The sequence goes on along the minus strand of JBHLQA010000085.1, from coordinate 788 downwards.
CAAAAAAAGTACCCAATTGAATTAAAAAGGGGATAACTAAAGCTAAAATCATTAATACAAAATGAATAACTTCTTTTTTCTTCGAGTATCCAAATTTAATACTAATTTTATCATTTACTTTATCAGAAACTGCTTCAAATCCCCTTCTTAAGAAAAAGATTTGAACAATATTCCATCCAAAATAAATAATGATAAAAAGAGCTGGAAGAATGACATCCCATCCTAAGAATTGAATTTGTATATCGGTTGATGTTGCGTTTAGAAAGTAAATAAGGATTAGAATAAAGCTAATTAATAAATTAATTAAGTAAATGATTATCTTCCACTTATCAAACTTTTTTTCAGAAGAAAAGAAATAATCCTCTAATTGAGGAATTAAAGCCTCAAACATTAAAAATATGAAGGTAACTGAAACTATAGTGGCTAAAAATAATATAGCATTCCCCATATTTGTATTCTGAATAAGACTTAGAAGTGCAATTAATAATGAGGAGACCATAAATATTATTGTATAGAAGAAATGACTATTATTAAATATCTTGTGAAAATATTTGTCTAAAAACTCCTGAATTTTATTTATAAATTTATATTCCTTCATTGTATCTTTTCTTTTTATATTTTGATTTATTAAAATTTATCCTATAATTTGTTTTACAGATTATTTATACTTTATCTCAAAAAAATTTTTTATTTATTAAAGAAATATGATTTTAAAAAATTAATTAGGAATATATTAGATTCAATTAAATAAGCAGGATCTAGATATATTTTTGATATAATTTAATGAG
>JBHLQA010000084.1:0-10249 GCA_048885285.1 Candidatus Odinarchaeota archaeon | reverse complement strand
ATTGTCCTCACCATCCCGAATTCACTGGTTCATGTGATTGTAGGAAACCAAATCCCGGAATGATTTTAAAAGCACAGTCAAAATATAATATTAACTTAACTGAATCTTATATGGTAGGGGATACATTAACTGATGTTCAAACAGGGATAGCTGCAGGGTGTAGAACTGTTTTGGTCTTAACAGGATATGGCAACGAGCAACGAAACAAGATAACCTCTATAGTCCCAGACATGATATTTAAAAATTTAAAAGAATTTGCTATAATTATATAAAACGAATTACTATTATAATCACTAAATTGTAACAGTGAAATACTATGAAATTTTTTATTGATACTGCTAATTTAGAACAAATAAAAGACATGCTAGAATTAGGTATAATTGACGGAGTTACCACAAATCCTACTCTTTTGGCTAAAGAAGGTGCTGAACCTGTTGAACAATTAAGGAAAATTTGTGAGCTTGTTGATGGACCTGTTAGTGGAGAAGTGATAGGATTAACATCAGATGAAATGGTTAAAGAAGCCCGTGAATTAGCCAAAATTGCTCCAAATATTGTAGTTAAAATACCTTTTACAAAAGATGGAGTTAAAGCTGTTAAGATACTAGAGTCTGAAGGGATTAAGACAAATATAACGCTTGTTTTTTCACAAAATCAAGTATTAATAGCAGCCAAAGCGGGAGCTTCTTATATAAGTCCTTTTATAGGAAGATTAATGGATAATGGTCAAAATGAAATTGATATGCTCTGGGAATCAATGGAAATTCTTAAAGCCTATAATTTTAAATCCGAATTAATCGTTGCTTCCATTAGAAATTCCAGGCATGTTATTGAATCTGCAAAATTGGGTGCTCACATTGCTACAATACCATTTGCCGTTCTTGAAAAAATGTTTAAACATCCAAATACAGATCTTGGCCTAGAATCATTTCTTAAAGATTGGGAAAAATTACAAGATAAATTAAAAAAATAATTTAAAATAATGCCTCTTATCGATGAAATTTCTAAATGGAAAGGTAAAAGAGTACTAATTATTGGAGATGCTTTAATCGATAAATATATTTTTGGATTTACTGATAGAATCTCTCCAGATGCGCCTGTACCCAATGTAAAAATTGAGAATAATAATGCATATATTGGAGCAACAGGATTGGTTTTACAATACGTTCAATCTCTAGGGGGGATTCCCGAGGTATGTACTATTATTGGTAATGATTATGAAGGAGATTTTTTTCTTAAAAAGATTAAAGAGTTGAATATTAATACTTCTGGTATTCTTGTGAATGAAAATTCAGGTACACCACAAATAACTCGAATAAAAGCGATGAATCAACATCTTTTGCGTTTAGAAACAGATTATGATGGAGGAATATCTCAACCGATTATAGAAAAATTTAAAGAATTAATTATTAATCGATCTAAAGAAATTGGAGCAATATTAATATTAGATTATGGTTTAAAAGGAATATTTGAGGATGTTTTTATACGAAATTTGTTAATTGACTTAAAAAAAAACTTTAATAATGTACCTGTGATTGTTCGTCCTACAAAATTCAATTATTACCTTTATGAAAATGTGGATTTAATTAAGATAAATCTCCAGAAAGCATTAGATACATTTTCAATAGATTGCTGCAATGAAACAAGTGTCACTATTGCTGGTAAAAGAATTTTAAACTCTTCGAGATGCAAAAATCTTTTATTGAATTATTTAGAATTAGATAGTTACCTTTTTTCACGAGAAAATGAGAAAGTTGAAAAAATTAATCCAATCTTAAATCAATCAGTTAGAAGCTATGTAGCTGTTGGAAGTGTTATTATGGCAGTGCTAGGACTATCGTTTGCTTCAAAAATATCTGTTTTAAATGGAATAAAAATTGCTCTATTTGCTGCTGCACTTACTGCGACCCTCCCTCCCGTAGAATTTTATACTAGTAAAAAAATTTATGATTATATAAAAAGTAAAATTATTAAAATATAATTTAACTCTTATTGCGTTAGTATGGAATTATCTAAAGCTGATGAAAACAAAATATTTATCGATATCTTGGAAATCAAGAAAGATATTTTAACAATGATCTATAAATCCCAATCAGGGCATCCTGGGGGTTCCCTATCATGTGTTACTTTACTTTATCTACTTTACAACAATGTTTTAAGAGTAAAACGAGATAATCCTACTTGGAGGAAAAGAGATATCTTTATTTTAAGTAAGGGACATGCGGCTCCTGGTTTATATGCAGTATTATCTAAATTAGGCTTTATAGATAGAGAGGATCTATTTACTTTAAGAGAATTTGGTTCAAAATTACAAGGACATCCAATGAAAAATCCAGAATTTGGAATTGAGATTAGTACTGGATCATTGGGTATGGGATTATCTATTGCGGTAGGATATTCTCTATCAGTTAAATTAGATAATTTAGATAAAAATATTTATGTTTTATTGGGAGATGGAGAATTAAATGAAGGTGTAATATGGGAAGCTGCAATGTCAGCTAGCCATTTTAAATTAGATAATTTAATTGCTATTGTGGATCGTAATGGAATACAGAGTGATGGCTCAACAGAAGAAATTATGGCATTGGAACCATTGGTAGATAAATGGAAAGCTTTTGGATGGGAAGTAATTGAAATTGATGGATCGAATGTGAAAGAGATGATAAAAGGATTCAAAAGATCTAAATTAATTCTTGGCAAACCTAAGGTAATAATATCTTATTTAATTAAAGGATCTGATATATCATTTATGGAACATACTAAAAAATACCATGGACGCCCACCTAATCAAGAAGAATTTAAAATTGCTATTGATGAAATCGATGAAATGAAAAATAAATTGATAAGAGGTCTTTAATTATTGCCTGAAGCCGATCTTAGAGATACTTTTGGTAATTTTTTAGTTGAAATAGGAAAAAACAATAGTAAAATTGTTGTTTTAGATGTGGATTTATCAGCTTCTACTAAGACATCAAAATTCGCTAAGGCATTCCCTAATCGATTCTTTAATGTAGGAATTGCAGAACAAAACATGTTAGGGATAGCTATGGGCCTTGCAATTTCTGAAAAAATACCTGTAGTAAGTGGGTTTTCAATATTTACAATAGGAAGGGCATGGGAATTTATAAGATTTGTATGTCATGATAATTTAAACGTAAAAATAATTACTACTCATGGTGGTATCGTAGGAAAAGATGGAAGTACTCATAATGCTTTAGAAGATTTAAGTCTAATGTCATCATTACCCAATTTAAATGTTTTAGTTCCTTCAGATAACATTGAATTAAATGAAATCTTAAATTACGTATTTAAATCAAAAGGTCCTTTTTATGTTAGATTACCTAGAGGTTCTTTTCCTAACATCCATAAAAATAATTATAAATTTATTTTTGCTGATCCTGACGTATTAAAGCAGGGAACGGACTTATGTTTAATTGGAACCGGATATGGGAGTTTTTTGGCATTAAATTCTGCTGCTATAATTGAAGAGGAACTAAAAATATCAACTAAAGTAATTAATTTACCTTGTATTAAACCGATTAATAAAAAATCACTTTTAACAGAAATAAAATCGGTTAAAACTATTGTTGTTATAGAAGAACATAATATATATTGTGGAGTTGGTAGTATATTGGCAAGAATTATTTCAGAGCATAATCCAAAAACCATAATATCTATTGGAGTAAATGATGCCTTCTGTGAATCTGGGAATAGAGAAGATATATTAAGTTCATATGGTTTAAATGAAAAAACTATATTAGATCAAGTAAAAAAAATAATGCATGAATAATTCTATATTTTCTGGTTTATATCATAATTTGGTCAGTTTTTCTTATCAATTAACACTTTAAATATTATTTTTTCAATTTATTCTATAGTCTCTTTTTCTACACTAACAACAATAACGTTTGTATCGTATTCTTAGGATTTATGATCTAACCTATTAAATTTCTAACAAATATATAAAAAATATTGAGATTTAACAATTTAAAAGAATTGGATGAAAATTAATAACTTAATTAATCAATCCAAAAGGTCTTAAATTTTATGATATAAAATAATAATTATAAAATACTAAATAACATGATTGAATAATTTTTTGAATTTTTTATGAAAAAATTAAATATATGTCTTGTTTCATTGACTGTTGCTCCAGACAGCCAAGATGGAGCAGGAAGATGTTTTCGAGAGATTTTCGATTATCTTAGAAATCAAGGACATAACGTTAAATTAATTACAGGCAAATGGAATATTGATCTTAATGATCCTGATATCATACAAATTGACTTAATACCAAAGCGTTTTCTATGGGCACCTCAATTTTTTTATAAAGCAACAAGACTTATCAATAATTGTAATTTCGACATTTTCCATGGAAATGCACCTAAAGGTACATTACCTATAATTTTAGCAAAAAAAAAGAATTTTATAACCACAATTCATGACTTAGGACCATTTGAAACGAAATTTAGTAAGATTCCTATAGAAAAGTTCCTGATTAAGTTAATTGTAAGAAAGGCATCAATAACAACAACTGTTTCTGACTTTATTAAAAATGAAATTAAATATTATATATCAAAAGTAGACTTGAACAATATTTTCACTATTTATAGTGGTATAGAAGAGAAATATCAACCTTATCCAAGAGAAGCTGAAAAATTAAGAGAAAAACTGTCGATAGAAGGTCCAGTACTACTTTATATTGGAAGAATAGCATTTTATAAAGGTGTGGATGATATAATTAAAGCATATAGAATTGTGAAAAAATCAATCCCAAATATAAACTTAGTTATTGGTGGGAAACCAGATTTTCAGATGAAAAAAAAATATGAAGCATGGAAAATCAAATATAAGGATATTCATTTTGTAGGTTTCCTATCGGATGAAGAGATTCCTTATTATTATTCTTTAGGAGATATTTTCATTACCTATTCCTTTGCTTCCGAAGGTTTTGGTCTTACACCTCTCGAGGCAATAGCTTGTGGAACTCCAGTGATATGTTCTTCAATGATAGCTTATAAAGAGATACTTAAGGATAATGCAATTTTTGTACCACCACGAAATCCTCAAAAGTTAGCGAAGGAAATTATTTCATTATTACAGAATAAATCAGAGAGGAAAGAGTTAATCCAAAAGGCTCAGGAATTTATAAAACGATATTCATGGAATTCGGTTGGTAAAAGGGTTGAGAGTGCTTATAAGAGATTCCTTAATTATTGATTTTTTATCAACTAAAATCAAAATCTCTTTGATTTAATTAATTTATAATAAAACATGGAATTTATAGGAAAGAGAAAGATTATATTATATAAACATAAAATAGAACAAAAAAAATATTTGATTTAATAAAATAAAATTTAATTTTTATATTATTACAAATTTTAAAATATAATTATTGCTTATGTTTATTCGGCAAATATCCCATATTATTTAAAGCTTTCAAAATTATTTCTTTGCTTTCCTCAACTGTTTGTTTATCTGTTTCAACAATAATATCTGCATTATCCGGTTCTTCGAAAGGATGATCAATTCCAGTAAAATCTTTTATTTCTCCAGCTCTAGCTTTTGCGTACATACCTTTAACATCTCGATTTTCACACTCTTCAATAGTACATTTTACATATACAAGAATATAATCCCCAATTTCTTTACGGGAAAACGTTCTAATTTTATTGTATGGGGATACAAATGAAGCAAGAACAGCAACACCATTTCGAGTCAATAATTTTGCTACAAATGTAACTCTTTCTATATTCATATTTCTATCTTCTTCAGTAAAACCTAAATCTCTTGTTAAACCTTTTCTTACAATATCACCATCAAGTCTTTCTACTTTCATTCCCCTTGTTCTAAGATCTTCTGCTACGGCATCAGCAAGTACGGTTTTCCCAGAACATGGGAGTCCTGTAAACCATAGAGTAAATCCTTTGTGTTCCATATTTTAATTATCCTCTTTTAAAATTCAATTATATTTCCTTCCATATCGAAAGGAATTTCTAGTCCTAAAATATTAAGGGATGTTGGTGCAATATCAAGAATGCTTTTTATTCCTAAATTCTTCCCAATATTTTTGTTTGGATCATTAATGATATATATCCCATACCAATCATGAACAGCATCATCAGGACCAGTATCATTCTCATCTAAATACATTGATTTATATCCAACGGTTCCAGCAGATCTCCAATTTAAATCATCAAAATATACTAATAAATCAGGAGCATCTCCTCTAATTTTTTCATATAATTCTTCTGGCTTAAAAACCTTAGTGTTCATAGTATTTCCTTTATCATCTTTAATGCTTTTTAACTTTGTTGCTATCTCATCTCGTAACCTTTCATAATCCTCTTTTTTTATAATACCCTTTGGTTCTCTTCCTTCTAAATTTAAAAATATTCGGGCATAATATCCCCCCCAACCCCAAGCATAAGTCTTACTCCAATCAATATCGGCTTGTGCAATTCTAGTTCTTGGTTTTGGTTTGGTATTGAATTTCAATAACCCCAACTCTTCAAGTGCCATATTTACACATATTAAGCCTTTCATTGCTTTTGCACCATGATCTGAGACAATCATAACAATTGTGTTTTTTTTTAATAAAGTAAGGAGCTCCCCTATTTGTCTATCTAAATATATATAATATTTCTTCATCTCATCCTCGAACTTATTGCCAGTTTCATATTTGGGATGATCTTTATCATAATATTTCCAAAATGCATGGTGAAATCTATCTAAACCTATTATTACAAACTTGAAATAATCCCATTCTTTATTTTGTATTAGATATTTCACAGTATTAAAATGGATCTCTGTCATTTCATAAATTTCTTTTAGTAGAATTTCTCTATTTTCAACTCTAAAATTAACATCAAATATGTATTCTCCAACATTTTGTAAAATCTCTTCTTTTAATTCTGATGGAAAAGTGAATTCTGTGGAAATATCAGGAGTTATAAAGCCAGAAACAAGGCATCCATTAATTTTTTGAACTGGATATGTTGGTATAAGACCCAAAATACAGGATTTTAATCCATTATTACCTAATATATCCCAAACTTTTGGTTCTTTGATATTATAGGAAGTAGCAATCCAAAAATCATCATATGAATTTTCTTTTCTATGCCTAAAACCATATAATCCTAAAGTACCTGCCTTTTTCCCAGTTGACATTACCATCCAAGCGGGAATTGTAATTGGGGGATCACACGTTCTAAGTTTTCCATAGACTCCTGAATCCATTAATCCCCTAATATTTGGACAATATTCTTTGAAATCTTCAAAGAGAGTTCTCGGAGTAGCACAATCTAAACCAATAATAAATAATTTTTTTTTTCTATCATTCATAATAGAGAATTTTGAAAATACTAAAATAGAATTTAATTTTTTTAAAAAAATTTATACTACAAATGGATTTTTATATTTTAAAATTACTTCAGCGACTTCTGGGCGCATAATTTCTATGCTAGGTGGTTTTCCAGCCTGCAATGCTGCTCTAATCTCTCTTCCAGCAAAGTAATTTTGCATCTCAGGAGGATGGGGACAAATTTTATCATTGACCACAGCATTACACTTACTACATTTTGAAAAAGATCTGAATTTAATTGGTTCAATACCCAAATCTGGAAATTTATCAAAGATATCATGAGCATCATAAGGGCCATAATAATCGCCAACCCCAGCATGATCTCGTCCAATGATGATATGGTCACATCCAAAATTCTTTCTAGTTATAGCATGGAAAATAGCTTCTTTAGGTCCAGCATATCTCATTTCTGTTTCAAATGTACTTAACACAACTCTATCCTTAGGATAATATTCTTTTATAAGTACTTTATATGCTTCAATTATTACTTCATCTAAAAAATCCCCTACTTTTTTCTTTCCGATTACAGGATTGATAAATAGGCCATCCACATAAGTTAAACCTGCTTTTTGAACATATTCATGCCCTAAATGCGGAGGATTTCTTGTTTGAAATGCTACAACTTTATCCCACCCTTTTTCCTTAAATAGCACTCTTGTTTCAATAGGCTTTAAATCTAAATCTGGAAACGTTGGTTTAGGTTCATTAATTAAATAAATTTCTCCTCCTATTAATTTTTCCTTATAATTAAAAACATTGCTGACTCCGGGATGATTCTGATCTAATGTGCCATATACTTTTTCAGCAAGTTGTTTTTTATCATAATTGTAGATTGTCTCAATAGTCATCAATGCGATAGGAGTTCTACTGCTATTTGTTAGAATTACTTTATCATCAGGTTTACTATTCAATATTTCGTCTTCTGAGACATCCAGTATAACTGGAAAGGGCCAAGCAATATTGTTGCCCAAATACATAGTCTCTAATACATGATGATAATCATTTTCGTTCAAGAATCCCTCTAATGGACTAAAAATTCCAAAAGCTATATTCTTAATTACTTCAAGTGTTTCCGATCGAACTTGGATTGTGTCAAATTCATTAATTTCTTCCTTTATCCTTTCTTTTTCAATTCTCGGTAAAACTTTATTTATTAAGGTTCCTCCATGTGGTTTTATCATTTTAAGTTAAAACCTCGATATCATTTTCTTCAATAATGTATTCATAATCTAATCAATATATCCTAAATCTCTTAATCGCTGTTTTACTTTTTCTTCCTCTTCTTCTGTAAATGCTTGTTTTGATTTTTCTTCTTCTTCAATAGAAGATAAAACCTGTCTCAATACATAAGTTACATAGCTCGAAACAGATGAAAAGCCTGTTCCTTTCATTCGTTCCTTTATTTTCTCAGCGAGAACTTTTGGAATTGAAACTGTTGTATATTCCACTTTATGTTCATCTTCAGACATTAAAAATTCCTATAATATTAATTAATTATATAGAACAATGACATTCTATTAAATTTAATGATACTTAATGAGGAATAATTAAAGGATTTTTTTAAAAAAAATAAAGATTATTTTTGCAAAATAAAAGAGAATTTAAAATATCTTTTTATATTTGGATATTTAAATACTAATAAACCGCTTGTTTTTACAAAACATTTTAGTTTTATGAAAAATATTCTATAGAATCTTTCAAATGTTTAAGAACATCCCATATTATTGCAATATCAATTGATTATTAATATCTATTATTATTTAATAACACTTATTGATAAAACATCTACTCATCTTAAAAACCTCTTAATAAATCGCAATAATTTGTTCATATATTTATGGGAAATTTTATCTTTTGTAAAGAGCCTTTCTATGTATTCTATATCACTTTTCGTGAATATCTTGAAAATGATATTTAAAAGAAGAAAAATAGTAACAAAAATAATTAAATTTACTAAATTAAGATATTTAAAAATAGGTAGATTAGAATGCATCCAAAATTGATAACTTAAATCATTAAATATTAAAATTCCTAATATACTCGCTATAAATATAGCGATAAAAAAAGAGAGATATTGAAAAATCATTTTATAAAAACCCATATTAATTTTTAATAATTTCAAAGTCAAAACAAGTTCAAAAATAAGCAGCAAAACATTAATAATTATCATTGCGAAATACATACCATAAATACCGTAATTAATGAGCCCAATAAAAACAGAGATTATATGCAATGGAAAAAAAATTAAAGTAATTATAGCTAATAGTTTTATTTTTTGCGTTATTCTTAGCAAAATGCTAAAAAAGGTAGGATATATGCTAAGAACCAAAGAAAATAGCATTAATTCTATTAGAAAAGAGTATTCTACATAATTATCTCCATAAATAAAACTCAAAAAAAATTCTGATATAAAAAATAAGAGACCAGCTATAAATAAAAATAGATACAATGTATAATTAAAAATAATTTTAAACATTTTAGCAATATTATCATTATTTTCTATAGAATCAAGACCAGAGAGTGAAGAAATTAAGGGATTACTAAGAGCACCTAAGAATAACGTGGAAGAATTAGTGTAATTTCTTGAGATATTGTTACCTGTAACCCATTTTGAATTTTCAAAAACTTTAATCGCTTGAGTCTGAGTTTCCATCCACATACTACTTAGAAAACTCTCAAACCTTAAAAAACTTCCATATTTCATAACTTTTTTAATAAATTGTTTAGAATTTAATCCATCTTCTTCTTTAGATTTTATTTTTGGAATATTTATCATAAAAATTAAAAATCCAAGAATAACTGGAACAATTAATGACAATAAATTACACTAATTCTTCCACGTTATTCTTAGGTGCTCTTAGTAATCCCTTAATTTCTTCACTCTCT